>DASUQZ010000049.1:0-15295 GCA_036280335.1 Solirubrobacterales bacterium | reverse complement strand
CAGCTCCTCGTCGATGATCTCGTTGCAGAGGTCGATGCACTCGTCGCAGATGTAGACGCCGGGGCCGGCGATCAGCTTTTTCACCTGGCGCTGCGACTTGCCGCAGAAGCTGCAGAGGAGCTGCTCGTTCGAGTCTGAAGGACGTGCCAGCGGAATCCCCTCCTAACGGGACCGAATCTCTTGCCTCCGGCGGCGTCCCAAAGCTTAGAGAGGGACCCGCACCGGTTCGTGAAGTCCGTTTACGGCATCGGCGGAGCGGTCCCTGCACATGAGCGCGGCCTTGCGTGTCGCTACCGTGAGCGGGTGGCCGCCGAGGTCGAGATCGCGCCGATCGCCGCCGAGGAGCTCGAGGAGCTGCTGCCGCTGATCGCCGCCTACCAGCGCTTCTACGAAGTCGAGGAGATCGACGAGGAGCGCAACCGCAGCTTCTTCCGCCGCTTCCTCGCCCCGAGCGAGGACGGTCTTCTGCTCGGCGCCCGCCGGGACGGTCGGCTGGTCGGCTACGCCTGCCTCTACTGGCACTTCAGCTCGACCGAGGCGGTGGAGGCGGTGCTGATGAACGACCTCTACGTCACCGAGGAGGCCCGCGGCCGGGGAGTCGGCCGGGCGCTGATCGAGGCGACCGCCGAAGTCGCCCGCGAACGCGGCGCTCCCATCGTCGAGTGGTCGACCGCCCCGGACAACCACACCGCCCAGCGCCTCTACGATTCCACCGGCGCCGAGCGGTCGGAGTGGGTCAGCTACGAACTGCGGGCCTGAGCGCCGTCAGGCAGACCGCAGGTTGGGCGGCGGTGGCGGCAGCCGGTCCATCACCCTGAACAGGGCCTCCAGCATCGCCCGCCGTTCGTCCCGTCCTTCTTTCAGTTCGACCAGGATCTGGTCGGTCTTGCGCTTGGACTCCTCGAAGTTCTCTCGGAATTCGACTCGTTCCTTCTCCCATACGGGCCTGAGCTCTTCGAGTTCCGCCCGGGTCGCTTCCTGACTGGCACGGGCTTCCTCCTGCTTGGCCCGCGCCGCCTCGACCGCCTTTTCGTTCTGCGCTCGCCAGACCGCCATGTCTGCTCGCGCCGCTTCAGCTCGCGCCACGGATTCCGCGATCAAGGCATTCGCACGCTCGGAGCGCGCGGCGCATTCGGCTACGACTGCTGACAGTTCCTTCCGGGTCACAGAGAGAAATTCTGCCAGGGGTGACCGCACGCGTCATGCGCAGAATGGAGAAATTCGGCAACCCGTTAGCGTCGGTTCCGTGACTTTCACCTTCGAGCCGATCGACCGCGACGATCCGCTGGTCCGGCCGCTCTACGCCGAGTTCATCCGCGAGGCGGACGGGCCGCTGGTCTACGACCGCGAGCAGGCCGGAATCGACCTCGAGGCGGAGATCGCCGCGGGGCCGCCGGCAGACCTGGTGCCGCCGAACGGAGTCCTTCTCCTTGCCCGCGCGGACGGGGAGCCGGCAGGGCTCGGCGGCGTCCGCCACCTCGACACCGAGGTCGCCGAGGTGAAGAGTATGTACGTCGCCCCCGCCTACCGCGGCACCGGCCTCGGCCGGCGCATCCTCTCCCGCCTCGACGAGATCGCCCTCGAGCACGGCTGCCGCGCGGTCCGCCTCGACACCTCCGACTACCTGATCCCGGCGGTCGGCCTCTACCGCTCCGCCGGCTACGAGGAAGTCCCCGCCTACAACGAGAACCCGAAAGCGGACCTCTGGTTCGAACGGCGGCTCGTTCAGGAGTAGCGGTCCCAGCGACGGAGCGCCGGCTCGGGATCGACCGGGACGCCGCGGACGCGGATCTCGAAATGGAGGTGGCAGCCGGTGCCGCGCGCGTTGCCGGTTTCGCCGACCGCTCCGACCCGCTGCCCCTCCCGGACCCGCCGGCCGCGCCGCACCGACGCCGGACGAACGAGGTGCGAGTAGAAGTAGCTGCGCCGCTCCCCCTCGCCGTGGATCAGCAGGTAGTTGCCGTAGAGGACCGGGTCGAAGCCGCGGCGCAGAACCCTGCCGCCGCGCACCGCCACGAGCGCCGTCCCGCACGCCGCGGTGACGTCGAAGCCTTCGTGGATCCGACCGCCGCTGCGCGGCGCGTGGTACTCGCCGATCGGCCCGCGCATCCCGTGCGGGCCCTGGACGGGAAAGACGTGGCCGTAATAGGGCATCCCGCCGTTGTCGGCGGCGATGCCTGCCGCGGCCGGAGCGGCGGAGACCGCAAGCGCGGAGAGAGCCAGTGCCGCAGCGATCTTCAGTGGTGCTCGATGACGCGGTCGACGATGTTGTACTCCCTCGCCTCCTCCGCGCTCATGAAGTAGTCCCGCTCGGTGTCTTTGGTGACCTTCTCGAACGGCTGCCCGGTGTGCTTGGCGATGATCTCGTCGAGGCGGCGGCGGACGTCGATGATCTCTTTGGCGTGGATCTCGATGTCGGTCGCCTGTCCTTGGAACCCGGCCGAGACCTGGTGGATGAGGATCTTCGAGTTGGGCAGCGCCATCCGCTTGCCGGCGGCACCGCCGCTCAGCAGCAGCGCCCCCATGCTCATCGCGACGCCGACGCAGATCGTCTGCACGTCGGGCTTGATGAACTGCATCGTGTCGTAGATCGCCAGGCCGGCGTAGACGGAGCCGCCGGGCGAGTTGATGTAGAGGCTGACGTCCTTGTCGGGGTCCTCCGACTCCAGGTGCAGGAGCTGGGCCACGATCAGGTTGGCGATGTCGTCGGTCACCGGCGTGCCGAGGAAGATGATCCGCTCGCCGAGCAGGCGCGAGTAGATGTCGAACGCACGCTCGCCGCGCGAGGTCTGCTCGACCACCATCGGGACCAGAGGACTCATGGCCCGCACTCTATAAAAGCCGCCCGCCGACCCACCGGAGGCCTCCTCCCCGCAGCGCTCAATCGTCGCCCGGAGTCCAGAGGCCGCCGGATTTCTCCTCTTTCTCCTTCTCGGGCGTCCAGATCTTCTCGCGCGCCTCGGCCTGCTCTTTCGGGATCGGCTTGGCCGACTCGACCACCAGCTCGATCGCCTTCTGCGCCCGCAGGTCTTCGCGCACCATCGCGTCGCGCCCGTTCTTGCGCAGCCGCTCGAGCAGCTTCTCGGGAGTGGTGCGTTCGTGTTCGGCGCTGTGCTCCAGCGCCTCCACCATCTCCTCCTCGCCGACCTCGATCCCCTCCGCCTCGGCGATCGCCGTGACCACCGCCTCGCGCTTCAGCTCCATTTCGGCGTCGGGCTTCGTCTCCTCGATCAGCTCCTCGCGCGTTTTGCCCTGCATCTGCAGGAAGGCGTTGGGGTCCATCCCGCGACCGGCCAGCTGGCGTTCCATCCGCTCCCAGCGTTCGCTCGCCCGCGCCGTCGCCAGCTCCTCCGGAACCTCGACCGTGGCCTCGGCGACCGCGGCGTCGATCGCCGCGATCCGGAAGTCTTCCTCGGCGCGGCTGCCGAGCGCGGTGCCGACTTTCTCGCGGATGTCCGCGCGCAGCTCCTCGAGCGTGTCGAACTCGGAGGCGTCGGAGGCGAAGTCGTCGTCGAGCTCGGGGAGGATCTTCTCCCGCACCTCCTTGACCTTGACTTTGAAGACGGCGTCTTCACCGGCCAGGTGCTCGGCCTGGTAGTCCTCGGGGAAGGTCACCTTCACCTCGCGCTCCTCCCCCGCCCCGGCGCCGACCAGCTGCTCCTCGAAGCCCTCGATCAGCTGCCCCGAGCCGAGCGCCAGCAGGTAGTCCTCCGCGGCGCCGCCCTGGAAGGCGGAGCCGTCGACGAAGCCCTCGAAGTCGATCAGCAGCGAGTCGCCCTCGGCCGCGGCGCGCTCCACCGGCTCCAGCCGCGCGAACCCCTCGCGGATCCGCTCGACCTCGGTGTCGACGATGTCGTCCGGGACCTCTTTCTCCTCTTTGCCGACCTCGAGCCCCTTGTAGTCGCCGAGCTTGGCCGCCGGCCGCACGCCGACCTCGAACTTGAACGTGAGCGGCTCGCCTTCGGCCTCCGGGGCGGAGACCATCTCGATGCTGGGATCGCCGATCGGGCTCACCCCCAAATCGAGCAGCGCCTGTTCGTACCACTCGGGAAGGGCGTCGCGAATCGCCTCCTGGAGGACCGGGCCGAAGCCGAGCCGCTGGATCACCAGCGAGGGCGGCGCCTTGCCGGCGCGGAAGCCGGGCATCCGCATTTCCTTGGCCATCGCGCGGGCGGCGCGGGAGGTCGCTTTCTCCACGTCGGCGGCGGGAACCTCCGCCTGGACCTCGACGCGGGAGTCGGGCAGCTCTTCGAGGGTGGTCTTCATGGCTGCGACCCTAGCGACGTTGCGCCAGCATCGTTCGCAGGGCGACGGCGAAGTCGATCGCGAAGGCCAGGCCCCTCCCCAGGGGCCCCGTCACCAGCCAGGCCCGCAGCCGCTCTCCGACCTCACTCATTCGCGTATTCCAGCAGGGAGGAGTCGACCAGCCACTCGACGGGAGCGTGGTCGTCGGTCCAGACCTCGCCGCCCGGCAGCCGCGGCTCCAGGGCGGCCGCGGCCCGCCGCGCCTCCGCCCGCAGCGGCACCGGCAGCGCCTCGACGTTGGCCCGCAGCCGCCCGGCCGAGAAGGACCCCTCGCCGGCGACCAGCAGCGTGTTGGTCTCCTCGATCGGGTAGCGCAGCACCCGCGGGAAGGCCGCCGCCATCGTCCTCCCCAGCACCCTCTCCAGCTCTTCACCGCCCTCGGGATGGCCGACGTTGACGATCGCCAGCCCGCCCGGCGCCAGGCGCTCGCGGACCAGCTCGAAGAACTCGCCGGTGGCCAGGTAGAAGGGGATGTAGGGCTGCCGGTAGGCGTCGACCATGATCAGGTCGTAGCCGCCCTCCGCGCGCTCCAGCCACGGCCGCGCGTCCTCGGAGAAGACGCGCATCCGCGGGTTGCGGAGGTCGAGGTAGCGGCGGCCGAGCTCGGTCAGCTCCGGGTCGATCTCGACGGCGTCGACGGCGGTCGCGGGGAAGAAACGGCCGAACGACCGGGCGACGGTGCCGCCGGCGTTGCCGAGGATCGCGATCCGGCGCGGCGGCTGCGACCCGGCCGCCGCGTGCAGCACCAGGTGGCCGTCCCAGTAGTCGCCGGTCAGATAGGACCCCGGCCGGTAGAGCGAGTGGACCGCCTGCCCCTCGTTCAGCTCCAGCACCCGGGTCCCGTCATCGCGTTCGATCACCCGCGCGTACTGGTGGGTCGTCTCCGCCTCGAAGAGGACGCGGCCGTCGGCCTCCGCCTTGATCGTCCCGACCGGCACCGCCATCAGGGCCAGCAGGGCGACCGGGACGACGAGCGCCCGCGCCCCCACCCCCGCCGCCGCGACCAGGGCCAGGGCCAGGGCGAAGACGAAGAAGGTCCGCTGGGTGCCGAGCAGCGGGATCAGCAGCAGCGCCGAGACCATCGTCCCCATCAGCGAGCCCGCGGTCGAGATCGCGTAGAGCCGCCCGACCACCTCGCCGGAGCGGTCCATCTCTCCGACCGCCAGCCGCACCGCCCAGGGAGCGGCCGCGCCGAGCAGCGTCACCGGCACCGCGACCAGCACCAGCACGCCGAACAGGGAGCCGGCGAAACCGCCGACCGAGACCGTGTCGAAGGCGTCGACGGAGAAGCCGAGGAAGGGGCGCGCCGCGAACGGGATCACGGCGATCAGGGCCGAGGCGGCGAGGACCAGCAGGCAGAGGCCGCGCAGGTGCGGGTGCCGGTCGGCGTAGCGGCCGCCGAACCAGTAGCCGATCGAGAGGGCGACGAGGACGACCCCGATCGTGTTCGCCCAGACGATGGTCGAGGCGCCGAAGTAGGGCGCCAGCAGGCGGGCGGCGGCGATCTCCACCCCGAGGCTGGAGGCGCCGACGACGAAGACGAGCGCCCCCAGGAGGCGCCGGTCAGGCCGGGCGTTCCCGGTCATCCCCGGCTCCGATCAGCTGCCGTTCCAGCCGCTCGCCCTGGCCGGCCGCGACCGCCCGCTGCGCCCGCGCCTCGTCGAGCTCGACCCCCCGCTCCAGGGCCAGGTCGAGCAGGCGCTGCTTCTCGATCCCTTCCCGCGCGACTTCGAAGAAGACCCAGGCCAGCAGGCCGAGCCCGAGAAAGGTCCCCTCGACCATCATCACCACCCCGGCGGTGCTCTGGTCGGCGAGCGGGGTGATGTCCCAGTAGCGCTCCCCCTCGGCGTACTTCGGGTAGAGCACGGTTCCCGACCACATCAGGACGTTGCCGAGGATCGCGCCGGCGAAGCGGACCGCGATCACGTAGCCGACCTTCCAGGCGTTGGTGAACCAGGTCGGCTTCGGCAGCGGCCCGAAGGCCGGCATCCACATCAGGCAGCCGAAGAAGATGAAGCTCGAGTGCTCGAGAAAGTGCGCCACCGTGCTGCCGTAGGCGGCGTCGTAGAGGGCGGGGATGTGCCAGAGGTAGAAGTTGAGCGCCCAGAGCGGGAAGGCGACGAGCGGGTGGGCGAGGATCCGCAGGCGGTCGAAGAAGCGGATCGCGAGGACGGGCTGCAACAGCGGCCCGGTCAGCCCCAGCACCAGCAGCAGCGTCGCGATGTCGCCCAGCAGCAGGTGCTCGACCATGTGCGCGATCACCAGCTCCTCGGCGATGTGGGCGACCGGCGAGGCCTGGGCGAGGAGGATGACCAGGATCCCGCCGGCGAAGCAGATCTGGCGCCAGAGCGGCACCGGGCGGCCCTTCTGGGCCAGGGTCAGCGATCGCTTCGCGTAGAGGAAAGCGACGATCGTCAGGGGCAGCAGCTCCAGCGGGGCGAAAACCGCCTCCACATGGGCGAACGGCAAGTTCATCGGTTTCAGCGTAGCCCGCTGGTAGCTTGGCTCGCGCGTGAGCTCCCAGAACCACCGCTTTCCCCCGATCGGGAGCTACGGCTTCCTCTCCGACTGCCACACCGCCGCCCTCGTCTCCTTCGGGGGCAACGTCGAGTGGCTCTGCTTCCCCCGCTTCGATTCGCCCAGCGCCTTCGCGGCCCTGCTCGACCGCGGCGCCGGCCACATGCTGCTGCGGCCCGGCGGGGTGATCGTCCCGATCAGCCGCCGCTACGCGCCGGGGACGCTGGTGATCGAGACCACCTGGGTGACCGACACCGGATGGGTCGTCGTCAGGGACGCGCTGACGATCGCCGAGTGGGCGCCCTCCGACGGCGACAAGGCCCACCGCCGCGGCCGCCCCGAGACCGCCCACGAGTCCGACCGCTCGCTGCTGCGGACGATGACCTGCATCGACGGCGAGGTCGAGATGGAGATGGAGTGCGCGCCGCGCTTCGGCTACGGAGTCGAGGCGGCCCGCTGGAGCGGCGGCGAGCTGGGCGAAGCTGTCGCCACCGCCGAGGACGGGACCGAGCTGCTGCTGACCAGCGACATGGAGCTCGAGCTCGAGGAAGGCACCGCGCGGGGCAAGGTGACCCTGCGCGAAGACCAGACCGGCTTCTGCGCGCTCACCTGGGGCGGCGGCGAGCTGGGCGGCCCCCGCAGCGCGCCCGAGGCGCTGGAGCGGATCGACTCGACCGAAGAGTTCTGGCGCGAATGGCTGCGCGACGGCGACTTCCCCGACCATCCCTGGCGGATCCACCTGCAGCGCTCGGCGCTGGTGCTGAAGGGGCTCACCTACACCCCCACCGGGGCGATCGTCGCCGCCCCCACCACCTCGCTGCCGGAGACGCCGGGCGGAGAACGCAACTGGGACTACCGCTTCAGCTGGATCCGGGACTCGACCTTCACCCTCTGGGCGCTGCACACGCTCGGCTTCGACCAGGAGGCGCGCGACTTCATGCGCTTCATCGTCGAAGTCTGCAAGGACCAGCCGGACCTGCAGATCATGTACGGGATCGGCCACGAGCGCCGGCTCGACGAGAAGACCCTCGACCACCTCGAAGGCTACGGCGGCGCCAGGCCGGTGCGGATCGGCAACGGCGCCTACGACCAGCGCCAGAACGACGTCTGGGGGTCGCTCCTCGACTCCATCTACGTCCACGAAAAGGCCCTCCGCGGCAGGGGCACCGCCACCGACCGGGAGCTGATCCGCTACCAGGTGGAAGCCGCGATCGCCGCCTGGCCCCACCCCGACCAGGGGATCTGGGAGTCGCGCGGGGAACCGCGGCACTACGTCTCCTCGAAGCTGATGATCTGGGTGGCGGTCGATCGCGGCGCCCGCCTCGCCGAAACCCTGGGGTTCGAGGAGATAGCCGGCGAGTGGCGGGCGAAGGCGGATGAGTTCAAAGCCGAGATCCTCGAGCGCGGCGTCCGCGACGGGGTCTTCCGCCAGCACTACGAAACCGACGCCCTCGACGCCTCGCTGCTGCTGATCCCGCTCTTCCGCTTCCTGCCGCCGGACGACCCGCGGGTGCGGGCGACCGTGGAGGCGATCGCCGACGGCCTGACCGAGAACGGCCTCGTCTGCCGCTACAAGGTCGACGAGACCGACGACGGGCTGCAGGGTCACGAGGGGACCTTCCTGATCTGCTCCTTCTGGCTCGTCTCCGCCCTCTCGGAGATCGGCGAGCGGCGGCGCGCCCGCGAGCTCTGCGAACGGCTCCTCGAGGCCGCCGGGTGGCTCGACCTCTACGCCGAGGAGCTGGACGCGAGGTCGGGACAGCACCTCGGCAACTTCCCGCAGGCCTTCACCCACCTGGCGCTGATCAACGCGGTCTCCCACGTGATCGCCGACGAGAAGCGCGAGGGCGGCGGGTTCACGGCCGTTTTCACCGAGATGGGTGGCGTCCGCGAGGACGTTTAAAAACCGCCCTTCGTAGCCTTTTGGTCGTAGACAGAAGATCTACAGACAAGAGGTTTCCATTCCTTTATATTGAAGCGCGGTTGGGGAAAACGACGGGGCCGCCCCGGGGAGAGTCGGGCGGCGCCTCGACTTGAGTCAGGGGGAAGCACGATGAACGAGCTGAAGGACAGCTGTACCACTTGGGCCGAAGACGAAGGCGTCGAGTCGGCGGTGCTGCGACAGCTGCTCGACCTGCATCCGGCGCAGCTGACGCTGGAGGAGCTGACGCGGGAGATGAGCGGTGGCCACCGCGCCTTCTCGGAGCACGACGCGGTGGTGAGGGCCGTGCGCGAACTGGTCGCCGCCGGCCTGCTGCACCGGGGGGAGGAATTCGTCGTCCCGACCAGGGCGGCGCTGCGGTTCAGCGAGCTGCTGGACCGCTGACCATCCAGCGGAAGCCGGTCCGCAGGCGCTCTTGCAGCTCGCGGGCCGCTTCGGCTGCCCCCTCGTCGTCCTCCTCCGCGGCGCTGACCAGGATCACCTCGGAGGCCGGGAAGCTGCCCAGCTGATCGTCGACCGCCTGCACCACGTCCTCGTCCCCGACCGCGGCCTCGGCCTCGATCCCGGCCGCGGCCAGCGAGGCAAGGCTGATCACCAGCCGCTGCTGGGCATGACGGCGGGCGCCCTCGACGTCCGAAGCCCAGCGATCCAGGAAGCCGATCCGCGCCGGCGAGAGGACCATCACGGCGGCCGCGCCGCGGCCGACCGCGGTCGCCACCCGCTCGATCGTCTCCGGGTCCTCGAGGGGCTCGGTGACGACGACGAGGACGCGGCGGCCCCCGATGCCCTCCTCGCTCGGGCCGATCGCGTCGCGAGGACGCTGGCGGGCCGCGAAGACGACGAGCGCCACCGCGACGAGGGCCCCCACGGCGACCCCGAATGCGGGGCCCCCGGCGACGAAGGCGAGAACGATCGGAACGACGATCGCGGCGACGACGAAGGGAAGCTTCCAGGGGCTCACCTCCCTAGCCTCTCAGGCCGGCGACCGCCGTTCCAACCCGGGCCTCAGCTGCCCTTGAGGATTGCCACCGCCGTGACGCGACTCTGCGCAACTCCCATCCGCACGATCCACCACCTCCCCTCTCCCTCGATCCCTGCGCCGCCTCATTTGGCGACCGCTCTAAAGCAACTGATCAATTAATACTCGAAATGATTCCAGCAATCAAGGTGGGAGAAGCAAACCTCGTCAATAATCGGAAAACGCGGGAGCGTTGTGAAAATCCTGACTGACAGGATGTAAAGTCTTGTTATCGGCCACAGCCCCCCGGAACCGACCTAAGGAAAAGGCCTTGCCGAAGACGAAAAACAAGAAAGAGGGCGTCGAACAGATCGTCGCGAAAGCGTTTGCGCACCCTCTGCGCGTGCAGATCCTGATCATTCTGAACGAGAAGGTCGCGAGCCCGAACATGCTCGCGCAGCAGCTCAACCAGAGCCTCAACCTCGTCGCGTATCACGTGCGCGTGCTCGAGAAATACGACTGCATCGAGCTCGTGGACACCAAGCAGCGACGCGGCGCCACCGAGCACTTCTACCGAGCCACCCGCCGTCAGTTCCTCAGCGACGACCAGTGGTCGCGGATGCCGACGAACCTGCGTCCGGGCATGGCCACCGCGGTCCTGCAGTCCGTCTTCGAGGACATCGAGGCGGCTTCGAAGGCCGGGACCCTGAACGAGGTCGACGACATGCACCTCAGCCGCACCCCGATGGTGCTCGACCGCCAGGGCTGGTCGGACGTCTCCGACACCCTCAAAGGCTCCCTCGAGCGTCTGCTCGAGATCCAGAGCGAAGCCTCTGAACGCCTTGCCAAGAGCGGCGAGCAGGGCATGCTCGCGAAAGTCAGCCTGATGCACTTCAAATCGCCCAACACGGACGAAGCCGAGGCGAACGCCGAGGACCCAACCGAGGGCGAAGCGGAGCCCGCCGCCTCCTGAAGCACCCTGACCCGTCCCCGGCGCCGCTCGCCACCCGAGCGGCGCCGGAGATCGGTCCGGGAAGGCCGGGCCCGCCTCTCGCTATCGTTGCGACGACGGCGACACGGCCGTCGCGCTGCACAGCTTCGGACTGACGCTCTCAGGGCAGCGACGTTTGGTGAGTATCGCCGCCCGATCGATCGATGCTGTGAAGAGCGAAGAAACGCGCAAAGACCAGTCAAGCCCGGGCCCCGGTGAGGGGCTCTCGAGCGAGCACGCGCTCTGGGCGCGCTTCGTCAAAGACCGCGACCCGGCGATCCGCGAGGAGCTGGTCCGTCGCTACCTGCCCTTCGCGAAGAACCTGGCGCTGCGCTACCGCGGCGCCAGCGAGTCCTTCGACGACCTCCTCCAGGTGGCCAGCCTCGGCCTGGTCAACGCGATCGACCGCTTCGATCCCGACCGCGGCGCCCCCTTCACCGCCTTCGCCTCGCCGACGATCCTCGGCGAGCTCAAGCGCCACTTCCGCGACCGCGTCTGGACGGTGCGGGTGCCGCGCGGGCTGCACGACCGCATGGCCGAGGTTGAGAAAGCGATCTCGGAGCTGACGGTCGAGCTGCAGCGCTCTCCCTCGGTCGGCGAGATCGCCGGCCGGCTCGAAGTCGACCCGACCGACGTGCTCGAGGTGCTGGAGGCGAACCACAACCGCCGCCCGCTCTCCCTCGACCGGCCGGTGGGCGGCGAGGAGTCCGAAGAATCTCCCGCGGCGGAGTGGGTCGGAGACGAAGACTCGGGCTACGAGCTGGTCGAGGACAAGCTGGCGCTGGAGGGCGCCCTCCCCCACCTCGACGAGCGCGAGCGACTCGTCCTGCAGCTGCGCTTCGTCGAGGATCTGACCCAGTCGCAGATAGCCGAGCGGATCGGCCACTCGCAGATGCACGTCTCCCGCATCCTCCGCCGCACCCTGGAGCGAATCCGCGCCGAGGTCGCCGAGCAGAGCGGCGCCGCCGCCGACGGCGAGTAGCGACCACTAGTTCTTCGAGAAGGAGGAGATGCCGACGACGAGGTATTCGCCTTCGTCGCCCTCTTCGACCCGCAGCTCGTCGGTCAGCTTCTCCAGCGAGCCTCCCACCTCGGGCAGCTCGAAGCTGGCGCGCAGGCGCTCCGCGCCGCCCTGGGTCATCGGGCCGACCTTGAGCTCGATGCCCTCCGGCAGCTCGACGATGCTCAGCGAGACGTGGCCGTCGGTGAAGCCCTGCGGGGCCCGCGCGGAGATCGCGTCGCTGAGCAGCATCGTGTCGGAGAGGCGGTCGATGCTGATGTCCTGCCTCGCCGCCAGGGCCGAGAGGGCCCTGCTCAGCACCGGGCCGACGATCTCCGGCGGCCCGACCCTGATCCGGGTCTCTTCGTCGGCGGCGACGGCGAAGGTCGAGCCGGCCTTGGCGCCGTCTTCACGCGCCTGCAGCGGCAGGTGCATGCGGATCTCGGTGCCTTTGTCGGCGCCGCCCTTGATCTCGAAGCTGCTGGAGAGGGCGGCGATCAGCGTCAGCCCGATCCGCAGGCTGGGGCGCTCGACGTCGGGACGCGGCCGGATTCCCGTGCCGTGGTCGCGGATGATCACGGTCAGGCCCTGGAGGTCGCTTTCCGCCTCGACCTCCAGCGGCCCCGGCTCGCTGCCGGCGTAGGCGTGGACGACCACGTTCATGCAGGCCTCGGTGACGACCGTCTTCAGGTCGGCAAGAGACGCCTCGTCCATTCCGAGGCGTTCGGCCAGACCGGCGAGCGCGTGGCGAACGACAGCCACGTTCTCGGCCCGCGCCGGGAGGGACATTTGGAGCCCCGAGCGATCGTCAGTTGAGGTATTCAAAGTTCCAGCCTGCCCCTCGGAGCGTCGAGGCTCGTCATAGGAATCGCGAGCATATCCGGCTATCTCGCATCAAGAGGTGCTTACCCCTGCCCGGACCGCGCAAAACCGCGTGCGGAAACCTCCAGCTCCTGCGGTAGCATCGAGCCGTGAATCCCGTCCCGTTCCAGGTGAAGGTCGGCGATCTCGAGCAAGGCGTACGCACGATCTACGTGCAGGGAGAGCTCGATCTCAGCACCGCTCCCGATCTCGAGGGGCCGCTCGAGGAGGCGCTCGACAGCGGCGAGGGATCGGTGTTGATCGACCTCTCCCAGTGCGAGTTCATCGATTCCACCGGCATCGCCCTCATCGTTCGCGCCTGGCAGCGCCTCGACAGCAGCGGGAACGGCCACACCCTGGCGCTCTGCAGCCAGAACGACCAGGTTCGCCGCGTCCTCGAGATCACCGGCCTGGAGCTCTCGATCCCGGTCCACCTGACTCGCGACGAGGCCCTGACCGCGATCGCCGGCTGACCGCGCGGGCCACGAGTTAGACCATCCGTCCAGTGCATACCGGCGCAGGCGCCCGGGTAGCCGCTGAGGGATGTCCCCTCGCCCGCCTCGCCGTCCCCGGCTCCCGCGGGAGCTGTTCGAGACCCGCAGCCACGCCTGGCACTCGCTCGGCCTCGGCGAGGAGCTGACGCCGAAATTCTCCAAACGGCAGCTCGGCGGGCTGCTGCTGGCGCTGCTGGTGATCGCGGCGACGCTGTTCGTCTACGACCAGCGGCGCGAGATCGCGCCGGGGTACGGGCAGTGGATCCGGATCGGCACCGTCGCCATCCTCGTCATCGTCGGCTCGGTGGCGACCCACTGGCTGGTCCGCGGCCTCTCCCCCCGCCTGTACAGGCGGCTGGACCCGGCCACCGCCGGGACGACCGGCTTCGTCGTCCGGCTGCTGGCGATGACCCTGGTGGTGGTCCTGGCCCTGCGGATCGCCGGCGTCAACGCCGGCACCCTCGCCGTCGGCGGCGCCTTCACCGCGGTCCTGCTGGGCCTCGCCGCGCAGCAGACGATGAGCGGGATCTTCGCCGGCATCGTCCTGCAGAGCACGCGGCCCTTCCGGGTCGGCGAACGCGTGCGCCTGGTCGGCGGCGCCCTGGCCGGCTCGCTGGAGGGAACCGTCTCCTCGCTCGGGCTGTTCTACACGACCCTGAGCCAGGGGGCCGACCGTCTCCTCGTCCCCAACAACGTCCTGCTCACGCTCGTCGTCGTGCCGCTGCGGGAGCCGGACAAGGTCGACGTGCGCGTACGTTTCCCCACCCACGCCAGCCCCAAGGAGGTCGAGGAACGGCTGCTGCGGGCGATCACCGTTCCCACCCGCTACAAGCCGACCGTCTCCCTCGAGGAGCTCGACGCCGACGGCGTCGTCTTCCGCGTCGGCGCCACGCCCCTGCGCGCCGAGGACGGCTCGCAGCTGGCCGAGGAGGTGCTGGGGGCGCTGCGGCGCGAGGAAACGGCGGAATCCCGCCGCCCCTGACCGAGCTCCCCGACCCTGGCTAGCTGCCGGCGAAGATCAGGATCGCCGTGTTGGCGAGGATCGCCAGCGGCGTCAGCGTCAGCGACATCGTGCGGAAGAACTTCGAGAACCCGCCGCGGTAGCGGATGCTCTCCATGATTCCGAGCCCGACCACGTGGGCGAGGTTGACCAGGGCGATGCCGATCGCGATCAGGATCGCCACCGCTTCCCAGCCCGACTCGTGACCGCTGCCCGAGGCCACCGCGGCGGCGAGGACCCCGACGACGATCGTGCCGAAGACGCCGGCGATCATCCCGGCCAGGTCAGAGCGGGTCAGCCCCGGGATGTAGGCGCCGCCCGCGACTTCCTTGTCGGCGATCGGGTTGACCAGGCCGGGCCCGGTCTCCTCGACGTCGACCACGCGGTCCGGCGTGCTGTCGTCGCCGCTCTCGAGGAGGATCAGCCGCAGCGGCGGCTCCAGGGATTCCTGGGCGCGCTCGTAGAGGCCCTTTTCGTACCACTCCTGCTGCGCCTCGGGGTGCTCGAAGATGAGAACCTCGTCAGCCGGCGCCTTCAGCAGCGCGTCCTGCGCGGCCTGGACCGGGTCGGGGTCGCCGACCTCGCCGCTGACCTCGAGGCCCTTGCCCTGCAGCAGCGTCAAGTTGCGCTCGAGCCGCTCCTGGGCCTGCTCCTTGGGCTCGTCGATGTCGCCCATCGTGTGCCGGAAGGGGCTGGCCTCGACGGCGGGGACGACCACGCGCACCTCGAGCCCGTCGCCGTCGGCGTTGGCCCGCAGCTGCTCCAGCGGCTCGGAGCCGTGCAGCTCGTCGGTGACGATCGCGATCACTCGGTGGGGCATTTGCGGCCTCCTACTGGTTCTCGTCGCGGATCTCGCGGTCGGCTTCCTGGGGAATCGCTTCGTCCGGTTCGCCGAAGGCGGTGTCGGTGGGCTCCTCCGGAGCCGGGGCGTCTCGGTTCGGAAAGCGCTTCTGGTCGCCGTGGGTGGCGTTGTCGATCAGCTCCTGCTCGGCCAGCTCGAAGCCCTCCGCCTGCCCCTCCCCGCCCTCGACCAGCGGCCGTTCGGCGGGGTCGTCGACGGGGTCGTCGGGAGCGGGGCCGCCGATCTCGGCCGCTTCGGCGGCGGCGGCCTCGGCCTCTTCCTCGGCGATCGGGTCCTCCTGGCGCTCCGCTTCGCGCCCGCTCACCTCGGCCTCCTGTCGATCCGGGTCGAACTCGCTCATGAGGGTCGGCGCTCTCCCCAGATGC
>DASUQZ010000048.1:0-4111 GCA_036280335.1 Solirubrobacterales bacterium | reverse complement strand
CGATCGTCGGCGGCCGCGCCGCCTCGATCGCCGAGTTCCCCTCGCTCGCCTACATCGAGGCCCGCGTCGGCAAAGGCGGCTTCGCCTGCACCGGAACGGTCGTCGCCCCCCGCGTGATCCTCACCGCCGCGCACTGCATCGAGAGCCAGGAAAGCGGCGTCTTCACCCCGCCCAGCGCCTACGCGGTCGCCACCGGCATCACCAGCCCGCGCGAAGCCACCGCGCCGAACATCTTCCGGGTCACCGAGGCCCACATCTTCCCCGGCTTCGACCCCGGGACCCTGCGCGGCGACGCCGGCATCCTCGTCCTCGACCGGCCGACCGCTGCACCGCCCCTGCCGATGGCAAGCGCGGCCGACGCCGCTCTCTACGCAGGCGGAGCCCCAGTGCAGCTGGCCGGCTGGGGACTGACCAAGGCCAGCGCCCGCAGCGGTCCCGGCAGCCTCCGCACCACCGGAATGACCGTGCAGACGCCGCCGCTCTGCAAGCGCAAGACGCGCAGCTACTACAGCCCCTACTCCCCGGCAGCCCAGCTCTGCACCCTCGCCACCCCGCCGAAAAGCGGCGGCTGCTTCGGCGACAGCGGCGGCCCGGCGATCGGGCAGCGCCCCGACGGGCTCCCCGTCCACCTCGGGATCGTCAGCACCGGCGGCCCCTTCTGCAGCACCAAGCTGCCGAACATCCTCACCCGCACCGACCTCGTCTCCACCTGGGTGACGGAATGGGTCGCCGCGGTCGAAGCCGGCGCCCCCCGCCCCTTCGCCGACCCGAACGCGCCGTTCCCGCTGATGACGCGCACGGTCGCCGAAACCTTCACCGTCTTCACGCTGGCGCGGGCCTTCGGCAAGAAGTTCGAACGCGCCAAGCGCATCGAAGGGCGCTGTCGACGGGTCAGCCGCAGCCGCTTCCGCTGCGAAGTCGCCTGGATCGCCGGGCGCAACATCTACGCGGGCACCGTTTCGGCCTTCTACCTCCGGCGCCAGGAGGCCTTCACCTGGGACAGCCACTTCCGGATCGAATGGGCCTCTCTCAAGTGCCTGCGCTCCGACGCCCCGCGCTGCCCGATCCGCAGCAAGCGCGGCTAGCGAGGCACTCAGGTAGCCTCGCGCCGGTGACCCAAGGCTTCGCAGAGCTGGCCAGCGTCGACGGCACGATCACCCCGACGGCGCAGGCGACCATCGGCCTCAAGGACGACGGGCTCTACCGCGGCGACGGCGCCTTCGAGGTGATCCGCCTCTACGGCGGCAAGCCGTTCGCTCTCGTCGACCACCTCGACCGGCTCGAGCGCTCGGCCGGCGCAATCGAGCTCCGCTTCGACCGCGGCGCCCTGGAGGCGGAGATCGAGGCGCTGCTCGCCGAGGCGGGCCCGGTGGAAGGGCAGCTGCGGCTGATCGTCACCCGCGGCGGCCGCCGCATCGCCGCCACCGAGCCGATCCCACCCCACCCCGACACCGTCAGCCTCGCCACCGTCACCTACAACCCGACGGTGATCCTCAACGGCGTCAAGTCGCTCTCCTACGCCGCCAACATGCAGGCGACCCGGATCGCCAAAGGCAAGGGCGCCGACGAGGCGGTGCTGATCCGGCCCGACGGCACCGTGCTGGAGCCGCCCACCTCGGCGATCTTCTGGGTCTCCCCGGAAGGGGAGCTGCGGACGCCGGCCCTCGCCGACGGCGTGCTGGAGTCGATCACGCGCGACCGGATGATCAAGGCGCTCCACGTCGAAACCGGCACCTGGCACGTCGACGACCTGCACGCCGCCAGCGAGGCCTTCCTCGCCTCGACGACCCGCGAGATCCAGGCTGTCTCTTCGGTCGACGGCAGGGTCTTCCCGGCCGCACCGGGCCCACGCACCCGCCAGGCCCAGGAGGCCTTCGCCGAGACCCTCGGCAGGGAGCTGCGCGAACTCTGACCATGGACTTCCAGCTGAGCGACGAGCACAAGCTGATCCGCGAAGCCGCACGCGAATTCGCCGAGCGCGAGATCCTCCCCCACGTCCGCGAGAACGACCGCGCCGGCCGCTTCGACCGCGAGCTGGCGCGCAAGCTCGGCGAGGTCGGCTTCCTCGGCGCCCCGGTCGCCGAAGAGTACGGCGGCCGCGCTCTCGACTACGTCGGCTACGGGCTGATCGCCGAGGAAATCGGCCGCGCCGACTCCTCCGCCCGCACGGTCGTCTCCGTCATCACCTCACTGGTCGCCGGCCCGATCGAGAAGTGGGGAACGGAGGAGCAGAAGATGAAGTGGCTGCCGCGCCTCTGCTCGGGCGAGGGCCTCGGCTGCTTCGGCCTGACCGAGCCCGACACCGGCTCCGACGCCGCCAACCTCCGCACCCGCGCCGTCAAGACCGACAACGGCTGGTCGATCTCCGGCCAGAAGATGTGGATCTCGCTGGGCAACTACGCCGAGGTGGCGCTGATCTTCGCCCAGACCGACCCGGCCCAGAAGCACCGCGGCCTCGCCGCCTTCCTCGTCCCCACCGACAGCGAGGGGTTCACCACCCAGGAGATCCACGGCAAGCTCGGCCTGCGCTCCTCCGACACCGCGGAAATCTCGCTCGACGAGGTGGAGGTCGGCGACGAGGCGCTGCTCGGCGAGGTCGGCGACGGCTTCAAGGTCGCGATGAGCGCCCTCGAAAACGGCCGCTACAGCGTCGCCGCCGGCTGCGTCGGCATCTGCGAAGGCTGCGTCCAGAGCTCGATCGAGTACGCGAAGGAACGCAAGCAGTTCGGCGTGCCGCTGGCCCAGTTCCAGCTGGTCCAGGAGATGATCGCCGAGATGATCCTCAAGCGCGACGCGAGCCGGATGCTGGTCCTGCGCGCGGGCCTGCTCAAGGACGAAAAGAAGCCGAACGCGACCGAGACCTCGGTGGCGAAGCTCTTCGCGACCGAGTCCGCGGTCGAGTGCGCGAACATCGCGATCCAGGTCCACGGCGGCTCCGGCTACGTCGACGACTACCCGGTCGAGCGCTACCTTCGCGACGCCCGCGTCACCACCCTCTACGAGGGCACCTCGCAGATCCAGAAGCTGATCATCGGCCGCGCCGCCACGGGCATCAACGCGATGCTCCCCCTGCGGGAGAGCTGAGCTTGCCCGAGCTGGTCGAGGTCTCGGTCGACGAGCAGGGCGTCGCCCTGCTGCGGCTGAACCGGCCGGAGGCGCGCAACGCGCTCTCGCCGCAGATGCGGAGCGAGATCGCCGAGAGCCTGGAGCGCCTCGACGCCGACGAGAGCGTCCGCTGCATCGTCCTGGCCGGCGGCGACGACTTCTTCGCGGCCGGGGCCGACATCAAGGCGATGGCCGAGCGGCCCGTCGATGCCGCCCCCGATCCCAAGGGCATGGAGTTCTGGACGCGCCTAACGGCGATCGGCACGCCGACGATCGCCGCCGTCTCCGGCTACGCCTTCGGTGGCGGCTGCGAGCTGGCGCTGGCCTGCGACATGATCGTCGCCGACGAGGACGCCCGCTTCGGCCAGCCGGAGATCACCCTGGGGATCATCCCGGGGGGCGGCGGGAGCCAGCGCCTGGCGCGGGCGATCGGCAAGCAGCGGGCGATGGAGTACGTCCTCACCGGCCGCCGCTTCGACGCCAGGACGGCGGAGAGCTGGGGGATCGTCAACCGAGTCGTCGGCAAGGGCAGGTGGCTGGAGGAGGCGATCGAGCTGGCGCGGGTGATCGCCGAGCGGCCGCCCGTGGCGGTGCGGCTCGCCAAACAGGCGGTGCTGGCGGCGGCGGAGACCACCCTCGCCGAGGGGCTGAAGACCGAGCGCCGGCTCTTCGACGAGGCGATGGCGACCGAGGACCGGGTCGAGGGGATGAACGCCTTCCTCGAGAAGCGCGCCCCGCGGTTCAGGGGCCGGTGAAGGTCACCCGGATCGGCGTCCTCGGCGCCGGCACGATGGGCCGGGGCATCGCCCAGGTCGCGGCCCTGGGCGGCTACGAGACCGTGCTCTACGACGTCGCCCCCGAGCTGGCCGAGGCCGGCGCGGCGGCGCTGCGGGAGGCGCTGGCGAAGGGCGCGAGCCGCGGCCGCTGGAGCGAGGAGGAGGCCGAAGCCGCCGCGAACCGGGTCGAGACGGCGGCGGACCTGGACGAGCTTGGCGGTTGCGACCTC
>DASUQZ010000047.1:0-7817 GCA_036280335.1 Solirubrobacterales bacterium | reverse complement strand
CGGCGTAGTGGGTCTCAGCTTCCATCCGGCGGATCGTCTCAAGGCCCGGGCAGATCGTGCAAGGCGGTCCCCGCAGGAATATGGTCGCCGCTGACAGGTGACCGTGCGGATTCCCAAATGGCTCCTCGGGGCTGCCGCCGTGATCGGTCTGGTGGCGGTCGGCTTTGCGCTCGGCCGCACGGGCGGAGACGACGGCGAGCACCCTCTGTCGCAGCTCGAAAGGGCAGGGCTGGCAGAGGAGGCGAAGGAGGCCGTCTGCTCGCGCCCGATGGCGGAGAACGCCACCCTGGACACCGGCGATCCGGGGCGCCATGGCGGTCGAAGCGGCCCTGGAAGGCGGAGATCCGGCTGAGGTCCCCTTCTTCAGCGATAACTCGATCGACTTCCAGGTCGGGGTCTTGGAGTGCGCGGACCTGAGCGGGGACGGGGTCGCCGAGATGGTGGTCGGCCTCTCGGCCGGGGCCTCGGCGCGAATCGCGCAGTGGGCGATCTTCACCCCCGACAGCGAAGGCCGATGGACCTTGGCCTTCGCGCAAGAGATGGCGCTGACCAGCTCCATCGAGATCGAGGGCGACTCGGTCGTGGTTCGTAATCCGGCTTACGGCCTGGAGGATCCGCTCTGCTGCCCGTCGGGCTCCAAAACGACCCGGGTGGCCTTCCGCGACGGCGGCTTCCGCATCGTCTCGGCCACGGCCTCACCGCCGGAACGGCTGATCTCGATCGAAGAAGGCCGGATTACGCGGATCGGGCTCCTGCGCCCGCTCGAAGCCACGCCCAGCCAGGCGATTGCCGCCTTCGGCACGCCGACCTCGGTCGTCGACTCCTCCTCCAGCGTCTGCCACTTCGACTGGGACGACCTCGGGCTGTCGATCGTGTTCGCGAACTTCGGCCGCGGCAACGCCTGCGGCGAGCAGGGGCGGATCGCCAGCTTCGATCTGCTCGGGTCGGCGGCCGAGCAGGCCGGCTGGCACACGGCCGAGGGGGCGCGGGTGGGCTTGGCTGCGGCGGACCTGGAGCGCCTCTACCCGGGAGCAGCTCGCTCGGGAATGGAACTGAAGCTCGTCGAGGTCCCCTCTCCGATCGGGGAAGGGGGGCTCCTGCAGGTGGCAACCGCCTATCTCGTCGACGGGAAAGCGATCGGGTACCGGTTCTACGTCGGCGCGGCGGGGGAGTAGGTGAGCTGAGGATGAGCCGTTCTCGCTATGCCCTACCCGCTCCCGCCCTGATCGCGGTTCTCCTGCTCGCCTGGTTCCAGCCTGCGGAGGGATCTCCCGTGTCCCCCACGCCGGCCTTCGAGGGACGGGCGACGCGGATCGGGCCCGAGCTGCGCGAGCGGATGACCGGCGCCTCCTGGCGTCCCGGCTGCCCGGTCGGGTTCTCCAAGCTGCGCCTGCTGCGGGTCACCCATTGGGGCTTCGACGGGAAGGTGCGTCGCGGCCGCCTGGTCGTCCACCGCGACTCGGCGCGCGGGATGCTCGGGGTGATGCGCAAGCTCTACCGGCTGCGCTTCCCGATCCGGCGGATGCGTCTGGTCGACGCCTACGGCGCCGACGACCGCCGCAGCATGGCGGCCGACAACACCTCGGCCTTCAACTGCCGCTTCGTCGCGGGCACCAGCCGCTGGTCCGAACACGCCTTCGGCCATGCGATCGACGTCAACCCCGTCGAGAACCCCTACGTCACCGCCGACGGCTACGTCTCCCCGCCCGCCGGCGCCCCTTATGTAGACCGCTCCCAGCAGGCCAAGGGCCTGATCCACCGCCGCGGCCCGGTGGTCGCCGCCTTCGCCGCGATCGGCTGGGAGTGGGGCGGCAACTGGAGTTGGCCGAAGGACTACCAGCACTTCTCCGCGGGCGGCAACTGACGCCCGCGGCGCCGGGCCCATAGGCTCCCCTCCGTGACCCTGCGGAACTTCCGCTACGTCGCCCTCGCCGAGGCGACCACCTTCCTCGCCCTGCTGGCCGCCTCGGTCGTCAAACACACCGGCGGCAGCGAGATCGGCGTGAAAATCCTCGGCCCGATCCACGGCCTCCTCTTCATCGCCTACGTGGTGATGGCTCTGCAGCTCCGCGAGGAAGCCGGCTGGACCGGCAGGCAGACCTTCTGGATCCTGGTCGGGGCGGTCCTGCCGTTCGGCGGCTACGTCGTCGACTGGTGGCTGGCACGTCGCGAACGCGGCGCCGTCGGCTCCTGAGCTCCGCCCGAGGCTCCCGACGCTGAGCGGCCGCAGGCTGGAGGCCGGCCCCCGATCTCGGGGCGTCGCCTCGATACGACTCGATAGAAGCCGAATTATCCATTGATTACTCCGTCTCTTTTCGGGTAGGAATGACGAATTCGCCACTACCAGTCGAAAGCGAGGAGGAGCTGATGGAGCCGAAACGCGAGGTTGCGAGCTTTACGGTGCGCGGGACTCCGGAGAAGGCGTCCCAGGTTCGGGAGGCGCTGCGCGAGCTCTACGAGAAGCTCGACCTGCCGCGACCGGGGGAGGTCGAGTTCGGCGGCGACGTCGGCAAGTGGGAACAGGAAGGCGGTTGGTACCTGGACCTCGGCAACGGCGATCCCTGGTCCCAGGAAGGCGGCTGGGTCCTCGACCTCGAAGGCCGGATCCAGAAGGATCGTGTGCGGCCGCCGGAGGCGGTCCTGGAGAGCGTGCGCGAGGTCTTCGAGCGCGTGAAGGAGCTGGAGATCGAGATCAGCGGCCGGTAAGTGCACTTCGTCCTCAAGATCAGCAAGCAGTGCAACCTGCGCTGCACCTACTGCTACGAGTACGAGGAGCTGGGCGACCGGGAGCGGATGCCGATCGAGCGCCTGGAGCGGTTCTTCGCGGGCCTGGCTGACTGGTACCGGCAGGAGGAAATCCGCTACCCGCTGCGGTTCGTGCTGCACGGCGGCGAGCCGCTCCTCCTCCCCGACGAGTACCTGCAGGAGTTCGCCGCGGCGCAGCGGCGGCACCTCGGCGCCGGCGAGGTGCCGTTCAGCACCACCCTGCAGACGAACCTGACCCGGATCGACGCCGGCCGGCTGCGGTTGCTGGAAGAGCTGGGGATCGGGCTCGGGATCTCCTTCGACGTCTTCGGCGAAGACCGGGTGTACCTGTCGGGCCGGGACTCGCGCGAGCGGGTCCTGGACAACCTGCAGCTGCTCTTCGACACCGGCGCGATCCGGCGGCTGGGGGTCGGCGGCATCAGCGTCCTGCACGCGGGCAACGTGGAGGACGCGGTGCGGACGTTCCACTTCTGGCGCCTGCTCGGCCTCGACTACCGGATCCTGCCGGTGTTCAGCCTCGCCGACCCGCCGCCGCGGATGCGGCACCTGATGCTCGAGCCGCCGCAGATCCTCGGAGCCCTGCGCAGCGTGGTCGATGCGATGCTCGAGACCGAGACGAGCATCCGCGTCTACCCGCTCTATCACTACCTGACGGCGGCGGTGCTGAAGATGTCCGGTCACGACGGCGCCATCTACGACCCCTCGGTGGCCGAGTGGGCCTTGATCGTCAACACCAACGGCGATGCCTACACCCACAGCGGCTCCTACGCGGAGGAGGGCCTGCTGGGCAACATCTTCGAGCAGTCGATGGGAGAGGTGATGGAAGGCGAGCGGCGGCGGCAGGCGATCGCCCTGCGCGGCCGCCGCGCCGAGACCTGCGAGCGCTGCGCCTACTCCCGCTCCTGCTCGCGCCTACCGCTGGTGGAGGCCCTCCCCTCCGAACGGGCAACCGGTGCCGACGGCGCCCCCGCGTGCCCGATCGCCAAGCCGATGATCGACTACATAGTCGGCCAGGTCATCGCCGGGGCGGAGGCGCGGGCCGCGACGAGAGATGGGATCGCTGCGCGAATCGACGACCGGTGAGACGACGATGCGCGAGAGGCGCCTTCAAGCAGCTGCCGAAGCGCTTCATCCTCGCCGTGACGCCGGATCGGGTGGTGGCTCTGGAGGGAACGCCGATCAGCGACGAGGACGGCGGCGACATCGGCGCCCACATCAGGGGTGAGGTCGCCTCCTGGGATCGCGGGGAAGTGACCGAGCCGAACTCTTCCTGGCCCTCAGCGCATAGCTAAGTGGCGAGGGCCGGATTCGAACCGGCGACACCACGATTTTCAGTCGTGTGCTCTACCAACTGAGCTACCTCGCCTCGGCGCGGGAACCGCTTGCGCAGGGGAAGGCTAGCGGGAGCGGGGCGGCTGGGGCTGATTGCATGGAGGGATGGGCTGGGCTCGGGCAGCGCTGGCGCTTGCCGCCGTCGTGGCGGCGGGGGCGCTGCTGCTCTCCGGAGGCGAGGGGGCCGACCCGCGGACGCCGGAGGGGCTGCCGGGAATGCCGCCGCCGTTCCTCGGGGTGGCGGTGGTTGGGGACGGGGGGCTGACGGCGGCGGTCGACGCCTACGGGAACGTGGTCGACCTGCGGGCGCCCGGGCCGGCGGGGCAGGCCCTGATCGCGAACCCGGCGGAGCGGCAGGCGGCGGGGACGGTCCCGGCGGACACCGGAATCCAGGTCTGGGTCCGGGTCGGGGGGCGAATGCTGCCCACGTGGCGCGCCGACTCGGTCCGGCAGCGGTACTTGCCGGGGACGAACGTGCTGCGGACGGCGGCCCGGTTCGACGGGGCGCGTGTCGCCATCACCCAGGCGGTCCATGAGGGCGAGCTGGCGGTGGTGGTGAGCGGCGGCGAAGCCGTGCGGCTGCGGTCCAGCGCCGGCGGAAGCTTCGTCACCAGGGATCCCGGCGTCCTCGCCGCGGCCGCGACCTCCGACCGGCGCTGGCTCGGCCGCAGCCGGCCGCTCGGCGCGACCGCGCCGGAGTGGGCGGAGCAGATGTACGAGCGCTCGCTGCTCGTCCTCCGCGCGCTCACCGAGAGGCGTACCGGCGCGGTCGCCGCCGGGGCCCGCGATGGCTGGGCCTACGTCTGGCCGCGGGACGCCGGAGCGGTCGCGATCGCCCTCGCCGCGGCAGGCCACCGCGCCGAGTCGGAGCGCATCGTCCGCTTCCTGCTCGGCCTCGACCTCGAGGGGGCGGCCCGGTTCCACGGCGACGGCAGCCCGGTTCCCGGACGCGCCGCCCAGGGCGACGCGATCGGCTGGGTCGCCGCCGCCGCGAGAGCGGCCGGGACCATCGGCAGCGCCCGGCACGCGGCGCGGCTCCTCTTGCAGTCCCACCCGGTCCCCTGGCGCGACCGCGCCGACTACTGGGAGGGCGAGCCCGGCGACTATCTCGCCAATGCGATCGCCTCCGCACCCGCCGACGTTTCTGACTTCATGCCCCACATAGGGGGGCAGAAGTCAGACACCCCCTCGCGGCGGGGCCTGGTGCGCGAGGCGGGTGAGCCGGGTTCCGGCTTCGACTCGGCGGCAGCCTGGGCCGTGCGCCCGTTCTCCACGCCGCGCTTCTACCCCGCGGCCCGCGTCACGCTGAACCGCCTTGCCTCCCAGGCGACCGCCTACGGGATCACCCCCGGCGAAGGCTGGGAGGGCGGCGAGGACCCGTGGTCGGCGCCGACCGCTTGGACCGCCTGGTCGCTCGCGGCCCTCGGCGAGCGCCGCGCGGCCCTGCGGCTGATGCGCGCACTGCGCCGCTCGGCTACCCTCGCCGGCGACCTTCCCGAGCGCGTCGACGTCCGCACCGGCGTCCCCCGCTCGACCACCCCGCTCGCCTGGTCCCACGCCTTCGCAGTCCTCGCGCTGCGCGAGCTCTGGCCCTCCCGCTGAGGCGCCTATCCTCGGCGGATGCAGGTCCGGGACGCCACCTTCGAGGACTGCGACGCGCTCGGCGCCGGGATGAAGGTGGTCGTCGACGAAGGCGTCTGGCTGGCGACCGCGGAAGCGACGGAGCTGGAGCTGGCGAACCGCTTCCGGCAGGCGATCCTCGAAGGGCACCAGCTCTTCGTGCTGGAGGACGAGGGTGGGATCGTCGGCTCGCTGGGGGTGCAACCGACGCAGGCCGAGGGGGTGACGGCGCTGGGGATGTGGGTCCTCCCCTCGCACCGCCGCCGCGGCGGCGGCCGGATGCTGCTCGAGGCGGCGCTGGCGGCGCGGCCGGAAGAGGTCCACAAGATCGAGCTCGAGGTCTTCCCCGAGAACGAAGGAGCGATCGCGCTCTACCGACAGATGGGATTCGCGGAGGAGGGCCTGCGCCGCGACCACTACCGCCGCCGCGACGGCTCCCTGCGCTCGGCGCTGATCATGTCCCGCCTCTTCTGAACTGCATCAAATTTTGGTTCTGGCAGACCCAGAATTTGATGCAGTTCGGCGGTCAGAGGGCGGCTAGGGCGGCGGCGACGGCCTCTTCGGCGGTGTCGACTGCGACCACGCCTGGGCCACCGGCCATCCGCTCGCGGCCGTTCAGCTCCCAGCTGCGCAGCGCCACCACCTCGTGGCCGATCACGCGGGCGAAGCCGATCTCCGAGAGCGTCCCCCACTCGCCGCCGATCGCGATCACCGCCTCGCCGGAGGAGACGACGGCGAGGTTGCGGGCCTGGCCGATGCCGGTGGCGACGACCTGGCTGCAGTAGGGATTCGCGTCGTCGGGGGAGGTGCCGGGGACGATCCCGATCACCGTGCCGCCGGCCTCAGCCGCCGCCCGCGAGGCGGCCTCCATCACCCCGCCCCCGCCGCCGCAGACGAGCGCGACGCCGGCCTCGGCCAGCCCCCGTCCCACCCCTTCGGCCAGCCGCCAGGCCTCCGACCCCTCCTCGGCGCCACCCGCCCCGATCACCGCCACCTGCCGCTGCCTTCGACTGTTCCTTTCCGGCGTCATACACCAAGAAGGAGCAGTCGAGAGGGCGGATTCACAGCTCCCCCCGCATCAGCCCCATCAGCTCCAGGGCCCCGGCCTTGTGCAGCGGTTCGTTGAGGTTGCCGCACTTCGGGCTCTGCACGCAGGAGGGGCAGCCGGACTCGCAGGGGCACTCGGCGATCAGCCGCTCGGCGTCGCCCAGCAGCTGCTCGAACCGCTCGTAGCCGCGGTGGGTGATCCCGACCCCGCCGGGGTGGCCGTCGTAGATGAAGATCGTCGAGCGACCGGTCTGGAAGTGGACGTTGGTGGAGAGGCCGCCGATGTCCCAGCGGTCGCACATCGCGATCAGCGGCAGGACGGCGATCTGGCTGTGCTCGGTCGCGTGCAGGGAGCCGAGCAGCGCTTCGCTCGGCAGCGCCCGGCTCAAACCGTCCGGCAGCACGTACCAGAGCGCCTGGGTGACGAAGCTCTGCTCCGGCAGCTCGAGGGCGACGATGTCGATCGGTTCCTGGTCGGAGACGGAGACCCGCTGGAAGGCGATCACCTGCTCGGTCACCGAGACGTCGCCGAAGTTGAGCTGCACCCCGGCCACCTCGCGCTGCTCGCGGACGCGTTCGATGTAGATCTCGGTCTCTTTCTTCGGGCGGGTGTACCAGTCGCCGTCGAAGGAGGAGACGATCGCCCGCCGCTCCTCGATGTCGAGCCGGTCGACCTCGTAGGAGCGGCCGAGGTGGAGGTAGACGGCGCCGGGGTGGATCGTCGTGAAGGCGCGCTCGGCCTCGACCAGGCCCAGCATCTCGCCGGAGTCGCGCTCGATCACCGCCACCGAGTCGGCCGAGGCCGAGCGCAGCGCGATCCGGTTGGCGACGAACTCGGCGCGACGCGGCAGCAGCTTGCCGCCGACCGCGCGCAGCTCCCCCGCCGCCTGCAGCCGTTCGGCGCGCTCGCGCCAGCCCTCGCCGAAGACGTCATCGTCGCTTGCGCTCAGCGGCAGCTCGTAGGCGGCGGCGATCAGGTGCCGGGAGGCGATCTGCTCGTTGGCGTGGTCGAGGATCGCCGCCTCGACCGGCCGCCCGAGAAACTCCTCCGG
>DASUQZ010000046.1:0-14118 GCA_036280335.1 Solirubrobacterales bacterium | reverse complement strand
GCTGAAACTGGTGCGCACCAACCGCGCCCGCAACAAGATCCGCTCCTGGTTCAAAGAGGAGCGGCGCGAGGACGCCGAGCGCGACGGCCGCGAAAAACTCGAGGAAGCGCTGCGGACCCGCGGCATCCCGATGCAGAAAATCTCCGGCTCGGCGCTGCTCGCGGACGTGATCCGCGAGATGGGCTTCCGCAAAGCGACCGACTTCTACATCGCCCTGGGCCAGGGCAAAATCTCCGCCAAGACCGCGGCCAACAAGCTGATGCAGCGGTTGAAGGCGGGGGAGGGCGTCGAGGAGCCCGCCGCCGGCGCGCCGCTCGGCCGCGAGGACCGCGCCCGCCGCACCAAGGACGCCTCCAACTACGGGATCATCGTCAAGGGGGTCGAGAACGTCGCGGTGCGCCTCGCCAAGTGCTGCCGCCCGGTCCCCGGCGACGAGATCGCGGGCTACGTCTCGCTCGGCCGCGGGATCACGATCCACCGCACCGACTGCAAGAACGTCCAGGCCCTGAAACGGACGCCGGAGCGGTTCGTCGAGGTGCGATGGGAAGGCGAAAACGAGGCTTCCTACCGGGTCGAGCTGCAGATCGACGCCTACGACCGCACCCGGCTGCTCGAGGACCTCTCGCGGACCTTCTCCGAGGCCGGGATCAACATCATCGGCGCTTCCTGTGCGACGAACCACCCGATGGTCAAAAACCGGTTCGTCATCGAGGTCGGCGATACGGAGCAGCTCAAGCACTGCATCAGCCGCCTTCGCAACGTCGAGTCGGTATTCGATGCGTATCGGATCACCCCGGCCGCTTGAGACGGCCGATCGGACGGGGTAGATGCCTTTAGCCGTCGCCGTAACCGGGCCCACGGGTGAGATCGGCAAGCCGCTGATGTCCGAGCTCGAGCGCCGGCCGGAGGTCGGGAGCGTGCTGGGGATGGCGCGGCGGCCGTTCGACCCCGCCGAGGAGGGCTGGGAGAAGGTCGCCTACCGCCGCGGCGACATCCTCGATCGCGGCACGCTGGCGGCGCTCTTCGACGGCGCCGACGTCGCCGTGCACCTCGCCTTCGCGATCTTCGGCAGCCGCGAGGAGACCCGCAAGGTCAACCTGCAGGGCACCCGCAACGTCTTCGAAGCGGCGATCAAAGCGGGGGTCTCGCGCCTGGTCTACGCCTCATCGGTGGCCGCCTACGGCTTCCACCCCGAGAATCCGCAGCCGCTCCGCGAGGACGTGCCGACCCGGGGAAGCGACAGCTTCTACTACTCGCGCCAGAAGGCCGAGCTGGAGGACCTGCTCGCCGAGCTCCTGCTGGGGAGCGGGGTGGAGGCCTACGTCTTCCGACCCTGCATCGTCGCCGGGCCGCGGGCGACGATGCTGATCGAGCAGGTGGTCGACGCCGTGCGCCTCGGCGATCCGGTTCCGGCGGTCCGCCGCGGCCTCGAACGCCTGCCGCTGGCGAAGCCGATCCTGCCCGACCCGGGGATGCCGATCCAGCTCGTCCACCACGACGACGTCGCCCGGGCGATGGCGGCGGCGATCTGCGGCGACGGGCCGCCCGGCGCCTACAACCTCGCCGGCGAAGGCGTGGTCGGGATCGGCGACATCGCCCACTCGATCGGCTGGCGCTCGATCCCGGTGCCGGGGCCGGCGGTCAGCGTCGGCACGACGGCGGCGCGGCACCTCAAGTTCGTCTCCTCGAAGTTCGAGTGGGCCACCGCCGCTGACGTGCCGGTGCTGATGGACACGACGAAAGCGCGCCGGGACCTCGGCTGGAAGCCGCGCTTCGACGCCCTGGACACCCTCGAGCAGACCGCCGCGAGCGCGCGCGAAAAGGGACTGTTGGATTAGCGATCGCTACGCGACGATCGTCAGCGCGCCCGGCGCGGCGCGCAACTCGACCCGGTCGCGCTCGCCGATGTAGTCGCCGTCGACCTGCAGGGGGAAGGGCCGCAAGCCCCCGTCCTTGGTGGTGGAGACGGTCTCGACGACCGCATGGGCGACGTCGTCGAAATGGGCCACCTGCTTGTGGCCGGCGGCGGTCCTGGTGCCGCTGAAGAGGCGACTGATCAGGGTCGGCATGTCGCGCTGGTTGGCGCGCTTCAGCACCGCCATCGAGAGGGTGCCGTCGTCGAAGTCGATCCCCTCGCAGACGCGGATCGGGCGGCTGGCGAAGTACGTGAAGGGGTCGGAGTTCTGGACGATCGTGGTCACGCCTTCGACCGGCTCGTGTCCGTCGACCGAGGTCCGCACGCGGATCGGGTTGACCCGGTATTTGCGGTAGAAGGCGGAGATGCCGCACCAGCTGTAGTAGTAGGGGCCGGCGCTCGCCTTCAGCTTCGGGTTCGCATCGACCCTTTTCACCACCGTCGCGTCGATCCCGACCCCGCAGGCGAAGACGAAGTACCGGTTGTCGATCATCCCCAGGTCGACCTTGCGCGGCTGCCAGTCGTCGGCCAGCGAGAGCAGGTGCTCGGTCGCGTCGACGACGTCGTTGGGGATCCCCAGCGTCCTGCAGACGACGTTGGTCGAGCCGCCCGGCAGGATCGCCACCGGCAGATCCGTCCCCGCCAGCCCGTTCGCGACCTCGTTCAGCGTCCCGTCGCCGCCGAAGGCGACGACCACGTCGTAGCCCCCGTCCTGAGCCTCCCGGCCGATCTCCGTCGCATGGTTCTGCGCCTGCGTCGAGACCGCTTCGACCTCGAAGCGCCCCTGCAGCGCGTAGATCACCAGGTTTTTCAGCCGATCCGACACCGTCGTCGCATACGGGTTGACGATCAGCAGCATCCGCTTCTTGGCGGATTTGCGGCGACGAAGGGAGCGCAGCTGGGCGGACACGGACGGTGCAGCCTAATGCCGACGCGCATTCCCTAGGCTGCCGCCGATGGTCGACCGACTCGAGCTGGGCGCGATCTTCCTCGGCGGAGCGTCGGGGGCGCTGCTGCGGGCGGGGCTCGGGGATGCGTTCCCCGCTGAGGGAGGGGAGTGGCCGTGGGTCACCTTCCTCGTCAACGTGACCGGCGCCGCCCTGCTCGGCTACTGGTTCACCGCCCTGCCGCACACGAGCTATCGGCGGCCGCTGCTGACGAGCGGGTTCTGCGGGGCCCTGACCACCTTCTCGACCGTCCAGCTCGAGCTGCTGGAAATGCTCGACGCCGGCAGGATCGGGCTGGCGTTCCTGTACATCGCGGCCAGCGTCGCTGCGGGGCTCGCGGGGGTATGGGCCGCGACTGCCGCGGCACGCAGGGCGGAGGCGGCTTGAGCTGGGCTGTCTGGGCCGGCGTCGCCTTGCTCGGCGGCTGCGGGGCGCTGGCCCGCTTCGGGCTGACGCTGTTCGTCACCGACCGCCTGCATGCGCACTTTCCGCTCGGCACCCTCGTCGTCAACCTCAGCGGCGCCTTCCTGCTCGGCCTGCTGGCCGGGGCCGCCCTCGACGGCGATGCGCGACTCGTCCTCGGCGCCGGCGCGCTCGGCTCCTACACCACCTTCTCGACCTGGATGCTGGAGACGCAGCGGGTGGGGGAGGCGGGAAGGCAGAAGATGGCGGTCGCCAACCTCGTGCTCAGCATCGTGCTCGGTCTCGGCGCCGTGGCGCTCGGCCGCCTCATCGGCACCCAGCTCTAGGCGTGTCGCTTTTGTCCCGCTATAGGAGGACAAAAGCGACACTAGGTCGCTTCGTAGCTGATCACCGCGCCGTCGTCGACTTCGCGCACCCGACCCTCGTTGACCAGCAGGTCGGCGTGGCCGATCACCTCGGAGAGGGTCAGGAAGGCCTGGGTGACGGCGACGTTGCCCCAGAGGGCCTGGGCGATCTCGTAGCCCGTGCGGGGATGCTCGGCGATCAGGCGGTGGATCTTCTCCTTGCGGCGGTCGTGGCCGGCGAGGCGGGAGTCGATCAGGGCGACGTGGTCGGTGATCGGCTCGCCATGCCCGGGGAGGACGATCTCGGCGGGCATCTCCCGCGTCCTGCGCAGCGACTCGATGTAGGTGGCGAGCGCCTGGGTTCGCTGTGAGGAGCCGTCGAGCGGCCGGGTGATCAGCGGGTTCGAGGAGATGTGGGGGAGGAGGTGGTCGGCGGCGATCAGAATGCGCCGCTCCTCGTCCCAGAAGACCGTGTCGGAGGGGCTATGGCCGGGGCGGTGCAGGGCTTCGAGGCGGCGATCGCGCAGCTCCAGCGTGTCCCCGTCCTCCAGCGGCCGCGTCACCGCCACGTGCGAGCCCCAGCCGCGGAAGCTGCGCGAGACGCTGCGCAGCGCCACGGTCACGTCCTCGGGGATGCCGTTGCGCAGCATCACCTCGACGGCGAAGGCGTCCTCCTGCTCGGCGTCCTCCTCGAAGGCGGCGAGGCGCTGCGCCGCCGCGCCCAGCGCGGCCACCTCGGCACCCGAGTGCTCGACGAGGATCTCGACCAGGCCGAGGTGGTCGATGTGCTGGTGGGTGACGACGATCAGCTCGAGGTCGTCGATCGAGTGGCCGCGCTCGCCCAGCCGCGCGGTCAGCTCGTCCAGCGCCTTGCCCGAGTTCGGCCCGGTGTCGACGAGCGTCAGCGGCTCGTCCTCGATCAGGTAGCAGTTGACGCGTCCGACCGCGAACGGGGTGGGGATCGCGAGGCGGTGGATGCCGGCGAGAGCGGCCTGCTCGAGCGCCTTCTCCGGGGTGTCGATCACGCCCGGATCAGGCCGAGGACCTCGTCGCGCCGCCGTTCCATGTCCTCGCGGGAGACGAGCGACTCGAGGTTCAGCCGCAACAGTGGCTCGGTATTCGAGGGGCGGACGTTGAAGTGCCAGTCCTCGTAGTCGATCGAGACCCCGTCGAGGCGGGTGATCTCGCCGTCGGAATAGCGCTCGGCGATCTCCTCCATCTTCGCCTGGGCGTCGGCGACCTCGGAGTTGATCTCGCCGGAGATGAAGTAGCGGGAGCGGAACTCCTCCATCAGCTCGGCCAGCGTGCGGCCGTCGAGCGAGATCAGCTCCAGCACCAGCAGCGCCGGGATCGTCCCCGAGTCGGCGTTCCAGAAGTCGCGGAAGTAGTAGTGACCGGAGACCTCGCCGCCGAAGGCGGCTCCCTCCTCGCGCATCCGCGCCTTGAAGAAGGCGTGGCCGACGCGGGAGAGGTCGGAGCGGCCGCCCTCGGCGGCGACCAGGTCCGGCACCGCGCGGCTCGAGCGGGGGTCGTAGAGGATCGTCGCCCCGGGGTTCTTCTGCAGGACCGAGCGCGCCAGCAGGGCGCAGATGAAGTCGCCGTCGCAGAAGCTGCCGTTGCCGTCGATGAAGAAGCAGCGGTCCGCGTCGCCGTCCCAGGCGATTCCGAGATCGGCGCCGCTCGACTTGACCCGCTCGATGATCATCTCGCGGTTCTCCTCCAGCAGCGGGTTTGGCTCGTGGTCGGGGAACTCGCCATTCGGCTCGAAGTACATCTCCTCCAGCTCCAGCGGCAGCTTTTCGAGGACCGGCCCCGCCATCGGACCGGCCATGCCGTTGCCGCCGTCGACGACGACCTTCATCGGCTTCACGTTCGAGGGGTCGATGAAGGAGAGGGCGTGGGCGTGGTACTCGTCCCAGATGTCGACCTCCTCGGCCGAGCCACCGCCGGGCGCATCGCCGAGCCCGGCTTCGATCTCCGCCTTGACGTCGCCGATGCCGGCGTCGCCCGAGAGCGGCAGCGCGCCCTCGCGCACCAGCTTCACCCCGGTGTAGGCCTTGGGGTTGTGCGAGGCGGTCACCATCGCGCCGCCGTCGAGCTCGCGGGAGCCGACCAGGTGGTAGAGCATCTCGGTCGCGACCTGCCCGGCGTCGATGACCGTTGCGCCCTCGGCAATGAGGCCCTCGCGCAGCGCCGCGGCCATCGCCGGCGCGGTCAGCCGCATGTCGCGTCCGAGCCCGATCCGCAGCTCGCTCGTGTCCTTCCCCCGCAGCCGCCCCAGCACCCGCGCGAAGGCGCGCCCGATCGCCAGCGCCGTCGACTCGTCCATCTCCGACCCGTGCAGCCCACGAATGTCATAGGCCTTGAAGATGCCCGGAGGCGCCAGGGGTGCTTGCTCGCTCAAAACGCTCCCTTCAAGGCCTCGTAGCTCTGCTCGATCGACTGCGGCATCACTTTGGTGTCGGCGATCACCGGCATGAAGTTGTTATCGCCGGCCCAGCGCGGGACGACGTGCATGTGGATGTGGTGCTCGACCCCGGCTCCGGCGACCCGCCCCTGGTTGAAGCCGACGTTGTAGCCGTGCGGCTGGTAGACCTGCTCGAGCCGGTCCATCGCCCGCTGCGCCAGCGCCATCATCTCCGCGAGCGTCTCACCCGGGATCTCCTGCAGGCGGCCGATGTGCTCGTAGGGGGCGACCATCAGGTGCCCGTTCGTGTACGGGAAGAGGTTGAGGATCAGGAAGCAGCGCTCGCCCCGGTGGACGATCAGGTTCGCCTCGTCGTCCTCCGCCGCCGGCTTGGCGCAGAAGATGCACTCCTCCTCGATGTCCTTGGACGCGTCCTTCACGTAAGCGAGGCGCCAGGGCGCCCAGATGCGGAAATTTGCCACGGGCGATTCATCCTATGGAAGCCGCGCCCGGACGCGAAGCGGAGGACGCGGCGCCTGACCGAGCCTCAGAGCCAGCGGCGCTTGCGGAAGTAGGCGACCATCCCGATCAGCAGCACCGCCATCACCCCGAGGACGACGAAGAAGCCGGTCGTATCGCCCTCGTCCGGCACCCAGGTGTTCATCCCCATCACGCTGGCGATCAGGGTCAGCGGCAGGATCACGACGCTGATCGAGGTCAGCACCCGGAGGATGTCGTTGAGGCGGTGGGAGATCAGCGACTCGTTGGTCTCCTCGAGCGCCTGGGCGACCTCCTTGTAGTTCTCGAGCATGTCCCAGATCCGCTCGTGGGCGTCGACGATGTCGTCGAAGTAGATCTCCAGGTCGATGTCGCCGCTGAGGTAGCGGCCTTTCACCTTCTCGAGGTCGCGGAGGACCGGGCGCTGCGGGCGGATGACCTTGCGGAAGTTGATGATCTCCTGCTTGACGTTGGAGATGTCGCGCACGACCTCCTCGGCGCGCTCTTCGAAGATGTCGTCCTCGAGCGCGTCGAGCTTGTTGCCGATCTTGCGCAGCATCGGGAAGCAGTAGTCGAAGGAGTCGTCTACCAGGCGGTAGAGCAGGTACCCGGAGCCGCGCGAGAAGAGCTGTTCGCGTAGCTCCTCCTTGGCCCGGCAGCGCTCGAACAGGTACTCGACCGGCTGCAGCGGCAGGTTCGGGATCGTCACCACGTAGTCGGGGCCGACGAAGAGGTCGAGCTCGCCGGCACCGAGGCGGCCCGCATTCGGATCGAAGACCGGCAGGTGGAGGACGATGAAGAGGTAGTCGTCGTAGACGTCGATCTTCGGCCGCTGGTTGCGCGAGAGCACGTCCTCGAGGTCGAGGGCGTGGAACTCGAAGTGCTCCTCGAGCCAGCTCCGCTCCAGCGATCCGGGCCACTCGATGTTGACCCAGCGCAGGCCGTGCGAGTCGATCTGCTCGACGTTCGGCTTCTGCGGCTCAGGCGCCGCAGGCTGAGAGACGAGCTCGCCGCGCCGGCTCGGCCGCCGCAGCCGTGGTTTCGGAAGGTTCGGCATCGCTTCGGCCTATCGTCTCGTCGTGCAGCGGGGTCATCGTGCGCCTAGGTTAGCCGCCCCCGCACGCAGTAGAAGGTCGGGGGAGCGCCTGGTATGGTTCTGCCCACATAGCCACATCTAGAGGAGTGGAGGGATCTGGCCCGACGAAGCTCCGGCAACCACCTCGGACCGCAAGGCCGAGGCAGGTGCCAACTCCAGCAGGTCGCAGAGAAAGGCCTGGAAGATGTGGGGGATGTCCGACCGGACCTCTGCCCCACAGATGGCAGAGGTTTTTTCGTAAGTAAGAGCGAAAAGAGGATCGGATGTCAGTTGAGAGCCTGAAGTGCAAGGAGTGCGGGACGACGTACGGGCTGGACGCCAGCTACGTCTGCGAAAACTGCTTCGGCCCGCTCGAGGTCTCCTACGACCTCAGCCGGCTCGACGCGGCCGAGGTGAAGAGGCGGATCCAGGCCGGCTCCCAGGGGATCTGGCGATATCGCGACTTCCTGCCCTTCGAGGGCAACGCCAGCGATCCGCTGGAGCCGGGATTCACGCCGCTGCTGAAGGCCGACCGCCTTGCCGAGCGGCTCGGGGTGGACGCCGAGATCTACATCAAGAACGACGCCGCCAACCCGACCCACTCGTTCAAGGACCGCGTCGTCGCCGTCGCCGTCGCCAAGGCGAAGGAGCTCGGCTTCGAGACCGTCGCCTGCGCCTCGACCGGCAACCTCGCCAACGCGGTCGCCGCCCACGCCGCCGCGGCCGGGCTCAACTCCTACGTCTTCGTCCCCTCCAACCTCGAGGAGCAGAAGCTGCTCGCCACGGGTGTCTACGGCACCAACCTGGTCGGCGTCCGCGGCAACTACGACGACGTCAACCGCCTCTGCACCCAGCTGGCCGAGACGCACCCGTGGGCCTTCGTCAACGTCAACCTGCGCCCCTACTACGCGGAGGGTTCGAAGACGCTCGCCTACGAGACCGTCGAGCAGCTGGGCTGGGAACTGCCCGACCGCGTTGTCAGCCCGATCGCCTCGGGCTCGCTCTTCACCAAGCTCGGCCGGGGATTCCAGGAGTGGATCGACATCGGGCTCGTCTCCGGCTCGCAGCCGATCTTCAACGGCGCCCAGGCCGAGGGCTGCAGCCCCGTCGCCACCGCCTTCGCCGAAGGCTGGGATGTCTGCAAGCCGCAGCGGCCGGAGACGATCGCCAAGAGCCTCGCGATCGGCGATCCCGCCGACGGCCCCTACGCGGTCGAGCACGCCCGCCGCACCGGCGGCGGCGTCGACTCCGTCACCGACGCCGAGATCCGCGAAGGGATCAAGCTGCTGGCGGAGACGACCGGGATCTTCACCGAGACCGCCGGCGGCGTCACCGTCGGGGTGCTGCGCAAGCTGGCCGAGCAAGGGGCGATCGGCACCGGCGAGCGGGTGGTCGTCTACATCACCGGCGAGGGCCTGAAGACGCTCGACGCGACGCGCGATACGTTCCAGATGCACGAGATCGATCCGGACCTCGACAGCTTCGAGGCCGAGTTCCGCCAGGAGGTAACCGCCTAGATGTCAGTCACCGTGAAGATCCCGACGCAGCTGCGCGCCGCCGCCGGGGGAAATGCCGAGCTCGAGGTCGACGGCTCGACCGTCGGCGAGGTGCTGGACGCCGTCTTCGACGCCCACGGCGACCTTCGCGACCGGATCACCCAGAACGGCGACCTGCGCCGCTTCGTCAACGTCTACGTCTCCGGCGAGGACATCCGCTTCCAGGAGGGCCTCGAGACCTCGATCAACGACGGCGACGAGGTAACGATCCTGCCAGCCGTGGCGGGCGGCTGACCGTTTCTGACTTTCGCCCCGCCCAGGTGGGGTAAAACTCCGATCCGATGAAGCCCCCCGTGGTGATCCTCTGCGGCGGCCGCGGGACGCGGCTGCGCGAGCGGACCGAGTCGGTGCCGAAGGCGCTGGTCGAGATCGGCGGCCGGCCGATCCTCTGGCACGTGATCCAGGTCTACGCGGCGCAGGGCTTCAGGCGCTTCCTGCTCGCGACCGGCTACATGGGGGAGGCCGTGGAGGAGTTCGCCGCGGCCGAACGGTGGCCCGAGGGCGTCCTGGTCGACTGCGTCGACACCGGGCTCGACACGCCGACGGGAGGGCGGGTGGCGGCGTTGGCGGGCGGGCTGCGGGGCCAGCGCTTCTGCGCCACCTACGCCGACGGCGTCGCCGATGTCGACCTGAACGCGCTGCTGGACTTCCACGCGGGCCACGGCGCCCTCGCCACGGTCACCGTCGTCCGCCCGGACCTGCAGTGGGGGGTCGCGGAGCTGGACGGCGACGCGGTGACCGGCTTCGTCGAGAAGCCGCGCAGCGAGCACTGGATCAACGGCGGCTTCTTCTGCTTCGAGCCGGAAGTCCTCGACTATCTCGGCCCGGACAGCGTCCTCGAGCGCGAGCCGCTCTCGCGGCTGGCCGCCGACGGGCAGCTGCGCGCCTACCGGCACGAGGGCTTCTGGGACTGCATGGACACCTACAAGGACGCGGTGGTCCTCAACGACCTCTGGGCCGCCGGCCGCGCCCCCTGGCGTATCTGGGACACGGCTGCGGTGGACGCCCGTTGAAGCGGGCCCTCGTCACGGGCGGCCACGGGTTCGTGGCCTCGAACCTGGCGCGCGCGCTGCTCGAGCGTGGCGACGCGGTGACGGTGCTGGACCTGGCGCCGCCGCCCCGGTCGGGCCTGGTCCTGCAGGGAATCGATTCCGACGTGGAGCTGCTCCAGGTCGACCTGCGGGACGCGCCGGCGGTCCAGGCGACGATCGCCGCCGGCGAGTTCGACGTCGTCTTCCACCTCGCCGCGCAGACGCTGGTCGGGCCGGCGATGGCCGACCCGACCGAGACCTTCGAGATCAACGTGCGCGGCACCTGGAGCCTGCTCGAGGCATGCCGCCGCGCCGACGTGCCGGCCGTGATCGTCGCCTCCTCCGACAAGGCGTACGGGCCGAGCGACGAGCTGCCCTACCGGGAGGACATGCGGCTGCGCCCCGCCTCGCCCTACGAGGCGAGCAAGGCGGCCGCGGACGCGATCGCGCTCAGCTACCAGCCGGCCTACGGCCTGCCGGTGGCGGTGACGCGCTTCGCCAACATCTACGGCGGCGGCGACCCCAACTTCTCGCGCCTGATCCCGGAGGCGATCGCCGCCGTGCTCGACGGCCGCCGGCCGCAGATCCGCTCCGACGGCAGCCCCGAACGGGATTTCCTCTACGTCAGCGACGCGGTCGCCGCCTACCTCGCGGTCGAGCATGCGGTCGGCGCCGGCGGGCCCGGGGCGGGGGAGGCCTTCAACGCCGGCGGCGAGAAGCCCTACGCGGTGGGGGAGGTGCTGGAGACGATCGTCGAGGTCTCCGGGACCGACCTGGAGCCGGAATTCCTCGGCACCGGCAACCCCGCCGGCGAGATCGACCGCCAGTTCGTCGACTCGACCAAGCTGCGCGGGATGACCAACTGGCGCCCCGAGGTCGAGCTGCGCGACGGCCTGATCCGCACCCTCGACTGGTACCGCGACCACCCGGAGCTGCGCCCTTAGGATCAGGCACAAGTAAGAGTAATACCTGTAATACTCTTACTTCATGAAGATCACCAGCAAAGGGCAGGTGACCATCCCTAAGGAGATCCGGGACGAATTCGGGCTGCTGCCAGGTACGGAGGTGGAGTTCGTGGTGGAGGGCGGGCAGGTAAAGGTCCGCAAGCTCCAAGGCGACCGAGGCCGGGGCCGAGAGATCGTCGAACACCTCGGGAGGGCGAGCGGAGGCGACATCAAGATGTCGACCGAGGAAATCATGCGCCTGACCCGGGGAGAGGATTGGGGCACTGGACGCTTGGAAGAGGGTGACGACCCTCGTTGACTCCAATGTCCTGATCGATGTTCTGTCCAGAGACTCCGTCTGGGCGGAGTGGTCGAGGCAGGCGCTGTCCGACAGCGGCTCTGACGGGCTGCTGGTGATCAATGCTGTGATCTACGCCGAGATCTCCCATCGGTACTCGCGCAAGGAGCTCCTCGACCAAGAGCTTCCCGAGCACCTGTTCATCCGCGAGAACATTCCCTGGACCGCCGCGTTCCTCGCCGGCAAGGCGTTTGGCGAATATCGCCGGCGGGGCGGACCCCGTCGCTCCCCTCTGCCCGACTTCTTCATCGGGGCCCACGCTGCCGTCGCCGATCTGCGGCTGCTCACCAGGGATGCATCTCGCTACCGCACCTATTTCCCCACCGTCGAGCTGATCGCACCGGAGTGATCGCGCGGGCTGGCTAGGCTGGGGCCATGTGCGGGCGCTTCACCAACACCACCAAGGACACGAAGAAGGTCGCCGACCGCTTCCAGGTGGAGCTGGAGAAAGCGCTGGAACGCAGCGGGGCTGGGGCGCCGGCGAAAGAGAGCGCCAAGGACGGGGACGAAGCGAAAGCGCCGCCGGGGTTCGGCCGCTTCAACGTCGCCCCGACCCAGGAGGTGCTGGTCGTGCGTGCCTCCCCCGATCCCGAGGAGGCCGCCCAGGGAGAGCGCGAGGCGAGGTTGATGCGCTGGGGCCTGGTGCCGGTCTGGTCGAAGGACCTCAAGGTCGGCTACCGGATGATCAACGCCAAAAAAGAGAACCTGATGAAGAGCAGGGCCTACGGGCCGCTGGTCGGCAAGTTCCGCCACCGCTGCCTGATCGTCGCCGACGGCTTCTACGAGTGGATGAAGGCGGAGGACCCGAAGCAGCCGCGCCAGCCCTGGCGCTTCACGGTCGACGGGGGGGAGCCGTTCGCCTTCGCGGGGCTCTGCACCCGCAAGGAGTGGGACGACCCCGAGGAGCGCGGCTACGACGACGGCTACCTCTACACCTGCACCCTGGTGACGACGACGCCGAACGAGGTGGTGGCTCCTGTCCACGACCGGATGCCGGCGATCCTGTCCGGTCCCGCGGCCGAGGCCGCCTGGCTGAACCCGGAGCTCAGCGCCGAGGAGGCGGTGGCGATGTGCGGGTCGCTCGAGGCGCGGCGGATGGCGGGCGCGCCGGCGAATCCCGCGCTCAACAAAGTCGGAAAAGGGGTGGCCGAGGGGCCGGAGCTGCTGGTCGCCCCGCAGACGACCCTGGACGCTTAGCCCTCCTCGCCTTCTTCCGCTTCCTCTTCGGCTTCTTCGCGTTCTTCGGCTTTCAGTTCTTCCGCCTCTTCGTCGATCGGCGGGGAGCGCTTGGCGAGCGCGACCTCGGTGCGGACGGTCGAGCTGCCGGCGCTGGTCTCCAGCCTGCAGCTGATCTGGGCCGCGGGGACACCGGTCGTCCGCCAGACGGCGAAGAAGGGGAGCTCCAGGTCCTGCTTCGGTTTCCCTTCGACGATGTATTTGATCCGCTCTTCGCCGATCTTGAATTCGGGCCAGTCGACCTTGACGCCGCGTTCGGTGGTGAACCGCAGCGGGCGGTCGGGGACTTCGAGGGAGGCGAGTTCGTTGCCGCGGGAACTGAAGTCCATCAGCACCGTTTCCGGCACTTCCTGGCCGTAGATCCCGTCCTCTGAGGAGCGCGGGTAGGTCGCCCGCAGGTCGCCGCCGCTCTGGGCGACTTCGGTGCCGTTCTCCGTCCTGATCGCGCAGAGGATGTTGCCGCCGCCGATCGGCGAGCCGCCCGAGACGGTGAGCCGCGCGCCGGTGATGAACAGCGAGTAGCCGCTGACGTTGGTGCCGGTGGCGCGGATGCGCGCCTCGGTGAGCTGCATCTCGCCTTTGCCGCCGGGGATCGGGACGGATTTCGACTCGACCGGCCGGCCGGCCTGGACCCATTCCAGGTAGGCGGCTTCGCCCTCTCCCTTGCCGGTCGAGGCGAGGGCGGCGACCACGCAGGCGACGAGGCCGACGGCGATCACGATCAGCGCGCCGCGCGGCGGGCGCGTGTCCGGGGCGGCGCTGCCTTGGGGGGCGTCGTTCACAGCTCGACAGTATTGAAATTCGTCACAGAGCCGCCATGTTGCGATACCTCGACCGGCCTGCGGGGTACGTTCTCCTCGTGGCAGGGAAAGTGACGCGACTGCGAATGGCCGACGCGAGGCCGAGGACCGTCGAGGTCCACGGGCGCTCGATGAACTTCATCGAAGCCGGTTCCGGGCCGGTCCTGCTGCTGATCCACGGGATGGCCGGCACCTGCGCCAACTGGGAATCGGTGATCGAGCCGCTGGCGATCAACCACACCGTGATCGCCCCCGACTTCCCCGGCCACGGCTCCTCGGCGCCCGGTGCCGGCGACTACTCGCTGGGCAGCCTTGCCAGCGCTCTGCGAGACCTGATGTTGACGCTCGGCCACGAGCGGGCCACCTTGGTCGGCCACTCGCTCGGCGGCGGCGTGGCGATGCAGTTCACCTACCAGTTCCCGGAGATGGTCGAGCGGTTGGTCCTGGTCTCCAGTGGCGGCCTCGGCCCCGACGTCAGCCCGATCCTGCGAGCGGCGGCGCTGCCGGGGGCGGAGCTGTTCATCTCCGCCACCGCGGGAGTGGGGACCCGGCTCGGCTCCGCGATCGGCCGCGGTCTCAACCTG
>DASUQZ010000045.1:0-5316 GCA_036280335.1 Solirubrobacterales bacterium | reverse complement strand
GTCGAGGCCTTTGCTTTCGGTGATGTAGACGCAGAGGTTGCCCCCCGTCGCCTGCGGCGTCTGGTTGTTGCCGCCGCCGAGGCCGCCGCAGTTGGCGCTCGTCTCACCGGCTTTCAGAACCGTCACCGTCGCCGCGTTCAGCAGCGGGAACTGGAAGCTGACCGAGTCGCGGATCGTCTCGACCGAAAGCGAATCGGCGGTCGAGCCGAGGCTGAAGACGCCGCGCAGCGTCTGCCCGGTTTTCAGCGTCCCCAGCAGCGGCGAGACGTTGTCGGCCAGCTTCGCCAGGGTGACCGAGCCGTCGCCCAGCTTGGCCGTCGTCACGGCCCCGTTGTTCAGTTTGTTGGTGGTGACGACGCCGTTCTTGATCTTGCTGGCGATCACCGAGCCGTCGGAGAGCTTGGCGGTGGTGATGATCCCGTTGCCGAGGTTGCCCGGCAGGACCGCGTTGGCGCCGAGCTTGCCGGCGACCACGGCCTTGGGGGCGATCTTGCCGGCGGTGACGGCTCCGCGCTTCAGTTTCGCGGCGCTGACGGCGCCCTTCTTGAGCTGGTTGGTGCCGACGCTGTTCTTCGGCAGGCCGGCGGCCACCGCGGCGCCGCCGAGGGCGACGAAGAGCGCGATCGTCGCGATCACGTTCGCGTAGCTGAGCTGGGGACGGGGAATGCGCATCGGTTTGGCTCCTCTGGTTCTGTCGGTAGGTGTTCTTGGTGGTGCTCCGGGTGTCTTTCGAGGCGTTCGCCCGGGAGCCCTTTACAAATCGGGCATACTTCTCTGCAACATGGATCCGGTCGATTTGATTTGGCGCAACGGCGAGTTCGTCGCCTGGGAGGACGCGCAGACGCACGTCCTCAGCCATGGCCTGCACTACGGGACGGGCGTCTTCGAGGGCATCCGCTGCTACGACACGCCCCGCGGCCCCGCCGTCTTCCGCCATCACGACCACCTCGACCGGCTCGAGAAGTCGGCCGAGCTCTACTACCTGGAGATCCCCTACTCGGCCGAGGAGATCCGCCAGGCGACCCACGAGCTGCTGCGCCGCAACGGCCTCCGCTCCGCCTACATCCGGCCGCTCGCCTACCGCGGTTACGGCAGCCTCGGCCTCTACGCCCAGGACTGCCCCGTCGACGTGATCATCGCCGCCTTCCCCTGGGGGGCCTACCTCGGCGAGGAGAGCAAGAACGGCGGCATCCGCGCCAAGGTCTCGAGCTGGCGCCGGATCAGCCCCGCCGGCTCGATCCCGCACGCGAAGGCCTCGGGCTCCTACCTCAACTCGATCCTCGCCAAGACCGAGGCCACCCACGCCGGCTACGACGAGGCGCTCCTCCTCGACGAGCGCGGCTTCGTCTGCGAGGGCTCCGGGGAGAACATCTTCGTCGTCCGCGACGGCCAGATCGTCACGCCGCCGCAGGTCGCCTCGATCCTCGACGGGATCACCCGCAAGTCGGTGATCCAGATCGCCCGCGACCTCGGCTACGCCGTCGTCGAGCGGGACATCGCCCGCGCCGAGCTCTACCTGGCCGAGGAGGTCTTCCTGACCGGCACCGCGGCCGAGCTGGTGCCGGTCCGCGAGATCGACGACCACCCGCTCGGCGAACCGGGCGAGATCACCCGCCACGTGCAGGCGAAGTTCGAAGACGCGCTCTGCGGCAAGGCCGAGGAGTACCTGGAGTGGCTCGACTTCGTCGCGGTCCCTGACGCATCCGACTCCCCTGAGGCAGCCGGCTCGGAGTCGATCGGGCGAATTACCCCCGCCGCATAGCGGCCGGCGCGGCGCTGCCGCGCACGCGGGCTTCGGCCCACCCGATCTTCCGACTCTGAAAGGCAGCAAACGATGGAACAGGTGAAGCTCTACGACACCACCTTGCGCGACGGGATGCAGGGAGAGGGCATGTCGCTTTCGGCCTCCGAGAAGGCCCGCGTGGTCCTCGCCCTCGACAAGCTCGGCGTGCAGATGATCGAGGCCGGCTTCCCGAGCTCGAACCCGAAGGAAGAGGAGCTCTTCGAGCGCCTCGCCGAGCTGGAGCTCGAGCAGGCGACGATCTGCGCCTTCGGGATGACCCGCCGCCGCGACACCGCCCCCGAGGACGATCCGGCCCTGCGCACCCTGGTCGGCGCCTTCACGCCGGTGGTGACCCTGGTCGGCAAGACCTGGGGCCTGCACCTGGAGAAGGTGACCAAGGTCTCGCGCGAGGAGAACCTGGCGATGATCGGCGACTCCGTCGCCTTCTGCCGCGAGCAGGGCAAGCGGGTCGTCTACGACGCCGAGCACTTCTTCGACGCCTACCGCGACGACTCCGGCTACGCGCTGCAGTGCCTGGAGGCGGCGATCGCCGCCGGCGCCGAGAACGTCACCCTCTGCGACACCAACGGCTCCAGCCTGCCCGACCAGATCGCGGTCGCGACCCGCGAGGTCGTCGCGAAGCTGGGCGAGCGGGCCGAAGTCGGGATCCACGTCCACGACGACGCCGGCTGCGGCGTCGCCAACTCGCTGGCCGCGGTCGGCGAGGGGGCGCGGATGGTGCAGGGGACGATCAACGGCTACGGCGAGCGCTGCGGCAACGCCAACCTGACGACGATCCTGCCGAACCTGCAGCTGAAGCTCGGTTTCGACGTGGTCAGCCCTGAGCAGCTCGCGGCGCTGACCGAGACCGTCCACTTCGTCGACGAGCTCTGCAACGTCACCCAGGACCCCGACGCGCCGTATGTGGGCCGCAACGCCTTCGCCCACAAGGGCGGGATGCACGTCGCCGGGGTCGAGGCCGACGCCCGCACCTTCGAGCACGTCGACCCCGCGGCGGTCGGCAACCAGCGGGCGATCCTGCCCTCCGAGCTCTCCGGCAAGGCGACGATCCGCGCCCAGGCCGAGCGGGCCGGCCTGGCGATGGACGACGCGGCGGCGGCCCGGGCGGTCGAGCGGCTGAAGCAGCGCGAGCACGAGGGCTACCACTACGAGGCCGCCCCGGCCTCCTTCGAGCTGCTGCTGCGGCGCGAGAGCGGCGCCTACAAGTCGCTCTTCCGGCTCGAGAGCTTCCGCGTCGTCGTCGAAAAGCACGCCGACGGGGAGGTGACGACCGAGGCGACGATCAAAGTCGAGGTCGATGGCAAGCGCTACTTCCAGGCCGCCGAGGGCAACGGCCCGGTGAACGCGCTCGACCGCGCCCTGCGCGCCGCGATCGCCGACCGCTACCCGCACCTCGCCGACGTCGAGCTGACCAACTACAAGGTCCGCATCCTCGACGAAGCCCACGGCACCGGCGCCGTCACCCGCGTCCTGCTCGACTCCGCCGACGGCGAGCGGGAGTGGGGGACGACGGGCGTCTCGGAGAACATCATCGAGGCCTCCTGGGAGGCGCTGGTCGACTCGCTGGAGTACGCCTTCCAGTGAGGCGGGATCCGGAGCAGATCCCGCTCGCCCGGCCGGAGATCGGCTCGCGCGAGGAGACGCTGGTGCTGGAGGTCCTGCGCTCCGGCCAACTCTCGCTGGGGCCGATGGGGGAGCGCTTCGAGCGCGAGTTCGCCGCCTGGCTCGGGGTTGAGGACGCGGTGATGGTCTCCAGCGGCACCGCGGCGCTGCACCTCGGGGTGCGGGCGCTCGGCTGGGGGCCGGGGGACGAGGTGGTGACCAGCCCCTTCAGCTTCGTCGCCTCGGCCAACTGCCTGCTCTACGAGGGGGCAAGGCCGGTCTTCGTCGACGTCGAGGAGGAGACGCTGGACCTCGATCCGGCGGCCGCGGCGGATGCGGTCGGCGAGCGGACCGCCGGCCTGCTGCCGGTCCACATCTTCGGCTACCCGGCGGCGATGCCCGAGCTGGAGGCGCTGGCGGCGAAGCACGGCCTCGGCGTGCTCGAGGACGCCTGCGAGGCGCTCGGCGCCGTCGACTCGGAGGGCCGCGGCGTCGGCACCCGCGGCAACCTCGCCACCTTCGCCTTCTACGCCAACAAGCAGATGACGACGGGGGAGGGAGGCATGATCGTCCCCCGAGATCCCGGCGAGGCGGCGCGGCTGCGCTCCGAGCGCAACCAGGGCCGCGCCGTCGACATGGGCTGGCTCGACCACGACCGGCTCGGCTTCAACTACCGCCTCTCCGACGTGGCGGCGGCCCTCGGCGTCGCCCAGGTCGAGAAGCTCGACTCCCTGCTCGAGCGCCGCGCCGCCGTGGCGCGGATGTACGAGGAGCGGCTCGCGGGGGTCGAGGGGGTGCGGCCGCCGAGCGCCGGCCGCGGCTCTGAGCGGCGCAGCTGGTTCGTCTACGCCGTCCGCCTCGACGCGGCCATCGACCGCGACGCGGTGATCGGCCGCCTCGCCGAGGGCGGCGTCGCCTCCAAGGCCTACCTGCCCTGCATCCACCTCTCCCCGCACCTGCGCGAGCTTGGCTATCGGGAGGGCCAGTTCCCGGTTGCCGAAGCGGCCTCGGCCGCCTCGCTGGCGCTGCCTTTCTTCCCGGCGATGAGCGAGGCGCAGGTGGAGCGCGTCTGCCAGGAGCTGGCCGCGGCACTCGGTCAGGCCGCCCGAACGGCATAATCGCCCGCCGTGGGACGCTTCCGCAAAGATCCAGATCCGCGCTTCTGGCGCCTCAACCGCTCGCTGGCCTTCGATTCCTGGCTGGCGCCCTACGACATCGACCAGTCGAAGGCGCACGCCCGCGGCCTCTGCGGGATCGGCGTCTTGAGCGAGGACGAGCTCGCCCGGATCGAGGACGGCCTCGATCGGGTCCGCGCTCGGATGGGCGAGCACGGCTTCGAGTTCGAGCCCGCCGACGAGGACATCCACATGGCGATCGAGCGCTTGCTCGGCGAGGAGATCGGCCCGCTGGCCGGCAAGCTCCACACCGGCCGCTCCCGCAACGACCAGGTCGCCACCGACGTGGCGATGGTCGTCCAGGCCCATTCGCTGCGGGCGATCGAGCTCTGCGGCGCGACGATGCAGCGCCTCCTCGTCCTGGCCGAATCCCACGCCGACTGGCCGATGCCCGGCTACACCCACCTGCAGCGCGCCCAGCCCGTCTACCTCGGCCACCACCTGCTCGCCTACTTCTGGATGCTGGCCCGCGACGTGCTGCGCTTCCAGTTCGCCCTCGACAGCGCCTCGGTGATGCCGCTCGGCTCGGGGGCGCTGGCCGGCGTCAACTGGGAGATCGAGCGCGGTGCCGTCGCCGACGACCTCGGCTTCGAGGAGGTCAGCCCCAACTCGATCGACGGCGCATCGAACCGGGACTTCGTCCTCGACTATCTCTCCGCCGCCGCGGCATGCGCCATGCACCTCTCGCGGCTCGGCGCCGAGATCGTGCTCTGGTCGAGCAGCGAGTTCGGCTTC
>DASUQZ010000044.1:0-17048 GCA_036280335.1 Solirubrobacterales bacterium | reverse complement strand
GGACCGTGCGGCCGTCCTTCGAAGCGAGGTCACCGGGCGTGTCCGTCGTTTGAGGCTCGGGCCGGGCTCTCCTGCGGCACCCGCGGCATCCGCTTAAGGCTGCTTCCTTCCGGACCTGACCTGATTCGCGTGCCCACGTCGCGCAGGACCCGGCCGTCAACGCCCGCCGCGACGCACTGACCCCGACGGCCAGCCCCTCGGAACGGTAGTCGGCCCCGCTAAGCGGATTGCGGGTTACAGGGCACCGCTAATTCCCCGCCTAGCACGGTCCACGACTGATCCTAGCGAGCCGCCATAGGATCACACCCGTGATCACGGTCGACACCGACTCGTTCTTCGCGATCGTCGTCGTCGCCGCCCTCGCCGCGATCACCGTGGCCGCCGTGCCGAAGCGCTTCGCGCCGCCCGTCGTCGTGCTGGAGCTGGTGCTGGGGATCGTGATCGGCCCCGAGGTGCTCGGGTTCGCCCAGAAGGACGACTTCGTCGACTTCTTCGCCGATCTCGGCCTCGGGATGCTCTTCTTCTTCGCCGGCTACGAGATCGACTTCGAGCGGATCAAGGGCAGGCCGATGGCGCTGGGGGCGGTGGGCTGGCTGCTCTCGGTGGCGCTCGCCTACGCGATCGGCGGCCTGCTGGTGGCGACGGGGGTCGTCCTCTCCACCCTCTTCGTCGGCTCGGCGATGGCGACCACCGCGATCGGCACCCTGATCCCGATCCTCCGCGACAGCGGCGAGCTGAAGACGCGCTTCGGCACCTACCTGCTGGCGGCGGGCGGGGCGGCGGAGTTCGGGCCGATCCTGCTGGTGACGCTGGTCCTCTCCACCACCAACCCGCTGCACGAGGCAGTGATCCTGCTCGGCTTCGTCGCCCTCGCGCTCGGCCTGGCGGTGATCTCGGTCCGCTACGCCTGGCGCGGCTGGCCGCTGCTGGAGCGGACCCTGGAGGCGAGCAGCCAGCTGGCGGTGCGGATAACCGTGGTGCTGATCTTCGGCCTCGTCCTGCTGGCGGGGGAGCTCGGCCTCGACATCCTGCTCGGCGGCTTCGTCGCCGGGATGATCACCCGCGCGGCGCTGAAGGGCCAGGAGCTGGCCGTCTTCGAGTCGAAGCTGACCGCGATCGGGTTCGGCTTCTTCGTCCCCTTCTTCTTCGTCGCCAGCGGCATCGCCTTCGACCTGGAAGCGCTGGGATCGGCGGAAGCGATCGCGAAGCTCCTCCTCTTCTTCGCCCTCTTCCTGGTCGTGCGCGGGGCGCCGGCGATGCTGCTCTACCGCAGCGTCCTCGCCGCCCGCGACCGCGCCGCGCTCGCCTTCTACTCGGCGACCGAGCTGCCCCTGGTGGTGGCGATCACGACCATCGCCACCGAGCAGGGACACATGAAGAGCAGCACCGCCGCCGGCCTGGTCGGGGCGGCGATGCTCTCGACCTTGATCTATCCGTTCGTCGGCATGGCCTTGCGGCGGGGGCGAGGTATCGGCCGCGAACCAGCCCCGACCGCATAGCCCGGCCGTCGTACAATCCAGGTTCCCGGGCGCGTAGCTCAGTGGGAGAGCGCTCGCTTCACACGCGAGAGGTCGCTGGTTCGAAACCAGCCGTGCCCATGACTTCCCATAACTGTCTCGATGCGCCAAGCTGCTGACAGGTCACAGCATGGCTAAAGCGAAGTCAGACATTGCCAACACCGCTGTTCGGATCTTCTTGCAGGACTTCGGTGCCGCCTACGACGAAGCGCGGGAACTCCCTCGGTACGTCAAGACCAAGCACTTCGACGAGATCAAGGCTTTCTTCGGCGGAAGGTGCTGCTACTGCGGAACGGACCTTGGTGTAGGGGGAGTGCAAGACCATCTGATCCCGCTGAACCGGAGCAGCCTTGGACTGCACGCGTGGGGAAACATCGTCCCTAGTTGTGGGCCGTGCAACGCCTTCAAGCAAGGGAAGCCTTGGCACGAGGTGGTAGCCGAAAGAGCAGAAGAGTCTGCGGCCGAGCGGTACAAGCGGATCAACGCATTCGTGTCTCATTACCGGTACGACCCTCCCTATGACTTGGCTAGCGCAACCGCCGATCTCTATGCCGAGACGGGTGAAGTGGCAATGGCGCTGATCCGCACGAAGATCAAGCGCACCAAAGAGGCCACCTGACAGAAAGAGGAAAGCACCGCCTACTCTGGAGGAATGGCCAGGGTCCGCCTTTTGGAGCGGCAGCAGCGAATCGATCTCCCGATCGAGGCGACCTTCGCCTTCTACGGCGACGCGCGGAACCTCGAGCCGCTGACGCCGCCCTGGCTGCACTTCCGGGTGCTGACGCCGAAGCCGATCGAGATGGGTGCCGGGACGCTGCTCGACTACCGGCTGCGCCTGCACCGGGTGCCGATCCGGTGGCAGACGAAGATCGAGGTCTGGGAACCGCCGCGGCGGTTCGTCGACGTGCAGCTGAGGGGGCCGTACTCGCTCTGGGAGCACACGCACACCTTCGAGGAGGACGGCCCGGAGGCGACGATCACCACCGACCGGGTGCGGTACTCGATCCCCTTCGGCCCGCTCGGCGAGCTCGCCGAGCGGCTGTTCGTGCGGCGCGACCTGAAGCGGATCTTCGACTACCGCGGGGACGCGGTGACGCGGGAGCTGTCGGCCCGGAGCCTCGACGCGGCTCCGTAGTCAGGTCACGAAAAGCGGTGGGAGAGTGCCGATGCCGCGCGACCCGCACAGGCGTACCTTCGGAGCGTGACCGCCGACGCAACCGAGCAGGCGCAGCTGCGAGAGGCTTACGTGCCGAACCGGCGCGTGCGGATCGCGAGCGATGTCGCCGGGCTCTGCGCCGCTCTGCTGCTGCTGGGCCTGCTGGGGGCGGCGTTCACCTGGTGGGGGCGATCCGACCTGTTCGACCTGGCGAGCAACTCGCGGGTCGCGATCAAGATCGACCCCGGCTTCCTGGTCGGACCGGCACTGATCCTCGCCGCCCTGCCGCTGGTGCTGGGGCGGGCGCGCCAGCTGGCGCTCAAGCCCTTCTTCCGCGCCCGGCTCGCGATCGCCGCCCTCCTCTGGCTGGCGGGATTGGCGCTGCTCCTCGCGCGCATGGCCGGCCTCGACTCGAGCTACACCCTCGAGGCCGGCTTCTACATCTCGGCGGGGCTCCTCACGGTCGGCTTCCTCTCCACCGTCGCGATGTGGCCGGGCGACCTCCCGGTCGTCCTGGTCAACCGCAAGGGAGTGGCGCGCAGGCTCGCGCCGCGGTCGCGCTCCTAGTCCCCATCCAGCGACGGGCGGCGGCGGGTCTGCTTGCGCTCGCCGGTGCGGCGCTTCTGCTCGAGCCGGCGCTTGCGGGAGGCCGCGGTCGGCCGGGTCGGCCGGCGCTTGCGCCGCACCCGCAGGCCGGCGGCGATCTTGGCCGCCAGCCTCTGCAGCGCCAGCTCGCGGTTGCGCGACTGCCCGCGGGCGTCCTGCGCCACCGCGGTGACGACCGGGCCGAGCCGCTCCAGCAGCCGCGCCCGCTGCTTCTCGCTCAGCGCCCTCGACGCCTCGACGTCGAAGACCGCTTCGACCCGGGAGGCGGTGACGTTGGCGTGCTGCCCGCCGGGACCGGAGGAGCGGCTGGTGCGCAGCTCGACCTCCGCCAGCGGCAGCGAAAGGCTCTCGTCGATCCGCAGCTCGGCCGCCACGCTAGCCGGCGAGCTCGGGAATGTGGCGCTCGAGGTGCTCGGCGATCGTCTGCCGCACCCAGCGCTGCATCTCCGCGTCGGCCATCCGGTAGCGGCCGAGCAGCATCTTCTGGTCCGTCAGCGGCAGCCCGGCGATCTCCCAGCGCACCGCGAGGCGCTCGAAGAGGATCTCCGAGCGGCGGCGCCAGGCGTCCTCCAGCGAAGCCGCCTCCCCCGCCGGCGGCTCGCCGACCTTGGCGATCGTCCCCGGGCTGAGCGTCTGGCGCAGGGTGAGGACGTTCCCCTCCGGATCGGAGTAGTCGACCGTCGGGGGCTTCTCCCGCTCCCGCCGCTGCTTCTTCCGCTTCGCCACGGCTAGACGGCCATCTAGGCGAGCGCGTCGATCTTCTCGGCCAGCTCGAAGTCGCCCGCCGTCAGCCCGCCCTCGGAGTGGGTGGAGATTCTCACCGTCACCGTGGCCCAGGAGATCTCCAGGTCGGGGTGGTGGTTCATCGCCTCCGCCGGCGCGACGAGGCTGCCGGCGAAGCGGACGCTGCCGACGAAGTCGCCGCGCTCGAAGCTCTTCTGGATCGCCTCCCCCGCGCGCTCCCAGCCGGAGAGCCCGGACAGCCTCTGCTCGATCTCCGCGTCACTCAGCAGCGCCACGCGCTTATGCTGGCAGGAGAGCGATGGACACGCAAACCGCCCGGAAGCCGACCCTCTGGCAGATCGACATCTCGCACTACAGCGAGAAGGTGCGCTGGGCGCTGGACTACAAGGGGATCGACCACGTGCGCCGCTCGCCGCTGCCGGGCAGCCACATCCCGATCGCGCTCTTCCTGACGCGGGGAGAGCAGCCGACCCTCCCGGTGCTGACGATCGAGGGGCGGACGGTCGGCGACTCGACGGCGATCATCGCCGCCCTCGAGGCCCGCTGCCCGGAGCCGCCGCTCTACCCCGCCGATCCGGAGGAGCTGGCCCGGGCTCTCGACCTGGAGGACTGGTTCGACGAGAACCTCGGACCGCACACGCGCCTGCTGCCCTTCTACGAGCTGATCCAGGAGCCGGAGCTCTTCGCCGAGGTCGCCTCGCAGCAGGTGCCGGACCCGCTCGGCAAGGCGAAGCCGGTCGTCGGCGCCTACGGCCGCATCTATACGAGCCTGCGCTGGGGGGCGAACAAGGCCGACGACGCCGAACGCGCCCGCGAGGGAATCGTCGCGGCGATGGACAAGCTCGAGGAGGAGCTGGAGCGCGGCGACGGCGAGTTCCTCGTCGGCGACAGCCTCTCGGTCGCCGACCTCACCGCGGCCTCGCTCTTCTACCCGCTCGTCGTCCCCCCGGAGGGCCCGCTGGACCCCGACCTGCCGCGCCCGCCCGCCCTGGAGCGCTTCCGCGAGAGCCTCAGCGACCGCCGCGGCTACCGCTGGGTCGAGGAGACCTTCCGCCGCCACCGCCGCCGCTAGCCGGAATTCCATGAGATCTCCCGCCGCTCGGTGCGGACGCCGGCACCGCGGCTACGGGCGCTCGGAGTCCCCGCCGTCGGGCGGTCGGGGCTGAGGGCCTCCGCCGCGGTCCTCGTCCTCGCCGGGAGTCGGAGCGGGCGCCGACGGATCCGGGTGTCCGGCCTCCTCGACGGGCTCGGGGTTGTCTTGTCCCCGGCCGGCGGGGAGCGGGTCCCGCTGCTTGTCCGCTTCCCGTTCGGGCTTTGGTCCTGGGGCGGGTCGACCGCCGGAATGCTCAGTGCCCGAGGCGGATCGACCGCCGGAATGCTCAGAGCCCGGGTCAGGGGCATCGACCGGCTTCCGCTCGGCCGTCCCTCCAGAGGAATCCGACCCGGCCCGCCCGCCGTTCGGCACCTTCTCGGCAGGCCGCTCTTCCCCCGCCGTCGTCTCGGCGGTCGCCGGCCCTTGTTCCACCTGGGTGGAGTCGTCTCCGCCGTCTCCGCAAGCCGCGACGGAGACGCAAAGCGTCAGCATGGCCAGGGCGACCAGCCGCCGCCCTCGCCCGCCGCAAAGGAAAGAGGGCCGGGCGGCTGCCCGACCCTCCTTCGAATCGTCCGAGTTACGCAATCGAGCCCTGGCTACCAGACGACGAGGAAGAACTCTTCGTCGGTGAACCCTTCTTCCGGGCCTTCCGGTTCGACCTCGAAGACCTGCACTTCGAGCTCGGTGCCGACCGGGCATTCGAACAGGGATTCATCGCCCGCACCGGGGATGACGACGCTGGCGTAGTCATTCGGTTCGGTGTCGCCCTCGACGGTCACCTGGGCGTTGAGGGGCTGGTAGGGAAGGTCGAAGCAGAAAATTCCTTCCACGGGGTTGGTGGCGTTGGGGATGTTGATGCTGGCGGCCGGGTTGACCTGGCCGGTGAAATCGACGAACGCGATGCCGCGCGGAAGCAGAGCGCCTTCCGCGAGGTTGCCGCGACCGATCGTGCCGGTGGCGATTTTGTTGCCGGTTACCGCGCCCTCGGCCAGCTTGTCGTTGGTGACCGAGCCCGCACCGAGACCCGAGCTGACGGTGCCCGGAGCCAGCTTCGAGGCCGTCACGGCGCCGTTCCTGATCTTCGACGTCGTCACCGCGTTGTTCTTGATTTTCTTCGTGGTGACGGCGTTCTTCTTCAGCTGTTTGGGACCGACGCTGTTCTTGGCGAGGCCGGCGGCGATGGCGGTGGCACCGCCGAGCACCAGGAACACGGCGATCGACGACATCACGTTGGCATACGTGAGCCGCTTATGTACTTGCTTCACGAGGCTCTCCCTTCGATTAACCATGTGGCGAGACGTCCTGAGTGAAAACCTAGACCGCGCTCAGGATTTTCTAACCCTTTCAAGTCTCGGTTGAATGTCAAGCGCTACACCGCGGTTCCCTAGGGAGGCCGCGCCGAATGTCGGACTAGCCCTCGCGCTCGACCCGCTCGGCCTCCTCGGCCAGGCGCTCGACCAGGCGGGCGAAGGCCTCGACGCCCTCGTTGACCTTGCCGTAGCCGCCGGCGGTGTAGCGGGCGTAGACGCCCTCGAGGATGATCGCCAGCTTCCAGTAGCCGAGGGCGACGTAGAAGTCGAGTTCGGAGAGGTCGCGGCCGGAGCGCTCGGCGTAGCGGGAGGTCAGCTCCCCGCGGGTGGGGAAGCCGGGGGCGAGGTTGGCGGGCATGCCGAGGGCGAGGCCGTCCTCGCCGCGCTCGGGCCAGTAGACCATCAGCAGGCCGACGTCGGCCAGCGGGTCGCCGAGGGTGCAGAGCTCCCAGTCGACCACCGCGGCGACCTCGCCGCGCTCGGTGAGGATCATGTTGTCGAGGCGGTAGTCGCCGTGGACGATCGTCGCCGGCCCCTGCTCGGGAATCCGCGCCGAGAGCGCCTCGTGGACGCGGTCGATCGGCTCCAGCTCGCGCGTCTTCGACTTCTCCCACTGTCCCTTCCAGCGGTGCAGCTGGCGGGCGACGTAGTCCTCCTTGCGGCCCAGGTCGCCGAGCCCGACCGCGTCGGGATCGACCGCGTGGATCTGGACCAGGGTGTCGGCGACGCGCTCGCCGATCGCCCGCCGGTCGGCCTCGTCCGGGAAGACCTCCGCCTCGGCCAGGCCGCGCAGGATCGGGCCCTCGACGAACTCCATCACGTAGAAGGGAGCGCCGTTGACGCTCTCGTCCTCGCAGAGCCCGACCACGGGCGCGACCGGGACGTCGGTGGCGCCCAGCGCCGAGACGACCTTGTGCTCGCGCCCCATGTCGTGGGCGGAGCCGAGCCGCTTGCCGAGCGGCGGCCGCCGCAGCGCCCACTTCTGCCCGGCGGCGTCGGTGACGCGGTAGGTCAGGTTCGAGTGGCCGCCGGCGATCCGCTCGAAGCGCAGCGGGAAGTCGACGCCGGGGACGTTCTCGCCGAACCACGCTTCCAGCGGCTTTTGGTCGATCCCGTCCGGGGCGGCGACGGTGCCGTTCTGCTCGGTAGCCTCGTCAGCCATCGGGGCGCAAGCATATTCACGATCGGGAAGACGCCTGAGCCCGTCGCTCGCCAACCGGCTGCGGATCGGGTTCGCGATCGGCTTCGCCGTGCTGACGGCGATGGCGGTGGTCGGCGTCGGCCGCTTCATCCAGCAGCGCCAGGACTTCGAGGACCAGATCGCCCGCTCCTACCAGGTGGAGATGAACGCGCGGGTGAAGATCGCCCAGGGGACCGGCGGCCAGCAGGCGCGGCAGACGGTGACCCGGCAGGCGCAGCGCCGCAGCGACCTGCGCGACGAGATCTCCGGCGACACCCGCGACACCGCGATCCTCGTCGCCGCCGGGCTGATCGCCGGCCTCACCGGCGCCCTGCTCCTCTTCAGCGGCCTGATCTCCTCGATGCGCCGCCCGCTCGAGGAGCTGGTCGACGCCGCCGGCCGCCTCGCCGAAGGCGACCGCAGCGCCCGGGTCGAGGTCGGCGGCCTCTCCGAGACGGCCACGCTCGGCGCCGCCTTCAACGAGATGGCCAGGGAGCTCGAGCTGGAGGAGAGCCGCCGCGACGAACTCGACCGCCTCAAAGACGAGTTCGTCCTCACCGCCTCGCACGAGCTGCGCAGCCCGCTCACCTCGGTGCAGGGCTTCGCCGAGCTGCTGATGCTAGACCGCGACTCGCTGACGCCGCGGCAGGCCGAGACGGTGGAAATCATCCTCGACAACTGCCGCCACCTGGTGCGGCTCCTCAACGACCTGCTCGACCTCGCCCGCAGCGACGCCGGCCGCCTCTCGATCCGTCCGGAGCCGACCGAGGTCGCGCCGCTCGTCGAAGACGTGGTGCGTACGATGCGCGCCCAGACGGAGGCCGGGAACCAGTCCCTCACCGAACACGTCCAGCCCGGCCTGCCGCTGATCAACGTCGAGCCCGCCCGGATACGCCAAATACTTGTGAATCTCCTTACGAATGCGCATGAGTATTCGCCCGAAGGTGCGTCCATCGGGGTATCGGCGCGTACTGTCGGTGCCGAGGTGGAGATCAGCGTGAGCGACAACGGCCCAGGAATCCCCGCCGACCAGCTGGAGCGGATCTTCGACCGCTTCACCCGCGGCGACGCCGGCCTGACCCAGCGGGTCGGCGGCACCGGGCTCGGCCTGGCGATCTCGAAATCGCTGGTCGAGCTGCACGGCGGCAGCATCGCCGCCGAGTCGGCCGTCGGGCAGGGCTCGACCTTCCGGGTGCGCCTGCCGATCGCGACCGCGCCCGCCGCCGGAGGCAACGGCGGCCAGGGACGCGCCGCGGCGGAGGCGAGCTGATGGCGACCATCCTCGTCGCCGACGACTCGGAGACGATCCTGCTGCTGATGCGGACCCGCCTGGAGATGGCCGGTCACTCGGTACACACCGCCGAGGACGGTCAGGAGGTCCTCGACCACATCGCCGACGGAGTCGTCCCCGACATGCTCCTGCTCGACGCGATGATGCCGCGCAAGTCCGGCATCGACGCGCTGCGCGAGCTCCGCTCCGCCGGCTGGGAGACGCCCGCCCTGATCGTCAGCGCCCACCAGAACCCCGGCGACGCCGACGCCCCCACCGACCTCGAGATCCAGGGCTACGTCACCAAGCCGATCGACTTCGACCTGCTTCTCGACACAGTCTCGGAACTCACCGCCTGATCGTTTCCACCCTTTTGGTTCCTATAGGAACCCCAATGGTGGAAACGATCAGCTCTTGGCGATCTCGAGGCGGATCTCCTTGCCCTCGAGCTTGGTGCCGTCGAGGTACTCGACGGTGCGCTCGGCCAGGTCGGGATCGACCTCGACGAAGGAGAAGCGGTGCAGGACGCGGACGTCGTGGACGGCCTCGTCGGGGAGCACGGCGCCCTCGCGCAGCGCCCAGCGCAGCGACTCCTCGTCGATGCCGCTGTTCTCGCCGCGGTTGACGAAGAGCTTGGTCGTCTCGGCGCCGTCGCCGTTCGCCGAGGTGGTCTCGGCCCGCCGCTGCTCGCGACGCTCTCCCCGCTCGCGCTGACGGCGGCGCGGGGGCGGCGCGTGTTCGAGCCGCTCCTCCGGCGTTTCCCACTCGCCGATCTTGGTCTTGACGTCGCGCTCGATCCGGGCGATCTCGTCGCGCTGGTCGGGCGTCACGAAGGTGATCGCGCGGCCCGTCCGCCCGACCCGGCCGGTCCGCCCGATCCGGTGCACGTAGGTCTCCGAGGAGTTCGGCACGTCGTAGTTGATGACGTGGGTGACGTGCTCGACGTCGAGCCCGCGGGCGGCGATGTCGGTCGCCACCAGCAGCTTCACGCGGTGGTCCTTGAAGGAGATCATCACCCCGTCGCGGACGCCCTGGCTGAGGTCGCCGTGCAGCGCCTTCACGTCGAGGCCCTTGTCCTTCAGCGTCTTCTCCAGCTTCGAGGCGCCGATTTTGGTCCGGGTGAAGATGATCGCCTGCTCGGGCTCTTCGGTCTTCAGCAGCTCGACCAGGCGCGACGCCTTCTCCTTGGCGGGAACCTCGACGAAGGCCTGGGAGATCTTGTCGACCGTCAGCTGCTTCGGGGTGATTTTGATCGTCACCGGGTCGTACATGTAGCCCTCAGCGAGCTTTTTGATCGGCGGCGGCATCGTCGCCGAGAAGAGCGCCGTCTGGCGGCCGCTCGGGCACATCCGCAGGATCTTCTCGACGTCGTCGATGAAGCCGAGGTCGAGCATCTCGTCGGCCTCGTCGAGGACGACGTAGCGGGCCGCGGTGAGGACCAGCGAGCGGCGCGACATCAGGTCCATCATCCGCCCCACGGTGGCGACGACCACATGGGCGCCGGAGCGCAGCTGCGACTGCTGCGAGCGGATCGGGGCGCCGCCGAAGACGGCGACGATCTCGATCGGCAGGTGCTCGGCGAAGGTGCGCAGAGCCTGCGTCACCTGGATGCAGAGCTCGCGGGTCGGGGTGAGGACGATCGCCTGCACCTCGTCGTTCTCGGGGTCGAGGTACTGCAGCAGCGGCAGCCCGAAGGCGGCGGTCTTGCCGGTCCCGGTCTGGGCCTGGCCGATCACGTCGTGGCCGGCGAGCAGCTCCGGGATCGCTTTCTCCTGGATCGGCGTCGGCTCCTCGAAGCCGAGCTCGTCCAGCGCCTGCTGGATGTCGGGCGAGAGGCCGAGGTCTTTGAATGCAGTCAATGGGCTCCGTTCAGGAGGAGGGATCGAGCAAAAGCTTGCCGGTCGTACGGCGGGCGATCAGGTCTTCGTGCGCCCGCTTCGCTTCCGACAGTGGATAGACCTCCCCGATCGTAACCGTCAGCTCCCCCGCGTCGATCGCTGCCAACAGATCTTGGATCATCGGGGCCAGCAGGTCCGGGCGGACGAGCAGGTGGGCGAGCCAGAAGCCGACCACCGACTTCGAGCCGCGCAGCAGCGAGGCGGTCGAGATCTGGCGCTGTTCGCGCGAGGCGATCCCGAAGACGACCATCCGCCCCAGCGGCGCCAGCACGCCCATCTCGGCCTCGAAGGCCTCGCCGCCGCTCATGTGCAGGACCGCGTCGACGCGCTTGCCGTCGTTGGCCTCGCGGATCGCGGCGCCGAGGTCCTCGGCGCGGGAGTCGACGCAGGCGTCGGCGCCGAGGCCCCGCACCAGCTCGCGCTTCTCCTCGCTGGAGGCGAGGCCGATCACCCGCGCCCCCGCCCGCTTCGCCACCTGCACGGCGAGCGTGCCGGTGCCGCCCGCGGCGGCCTCGACCACGATCGTCTCCCCCGGCTCGATCCGCGCGCAGCGGTGGACCAGCGCCATCGCGGTCAGCCCCTGCAGGAGGCCGCCGGCGGCCTGGTCGTAGTCGACGCCGTCGGGGATCTCGATCAGCTGCGATTTCGGCACCGCGACCTTCTCGGCGTAGCCGCCGCTGCCCAGCAGCGCGGTGACGCGGCGGCCGTCGGAGAGCTGGCCGCTGACCTCGGCGCCGGGGATCAGCGGCAGGGTCTGCTCGGCCAGGTAGTCGTTGCGGGAGGCGTGGGTGTCGGCGAAGTTGACGCCGCTGCGTTTGACGTTGACGACGACCTCGGAGAGCTTCGGGCTCGGGTCGGCGACGTCGCGGTAGTCGAGCACCTCGGGTCCGCCGAACTCGTCGATCTGGATCGCTTTCATCTCGGTCTCCTCAGAGGCGCGGGCCGACGAAGAGCCGGCGGTCGGAGAATTCGGGGGCGCCGCCGCCGCAGCCGCAGTCGGCATAGCGCAGTTCGTAGGTGTGGGCGCCGGGAGTGGTCTGGAGGAGGACCGGCGCCGGGGGCCCGATGCTGCCGCAGATGCCGAGGCCCGCTCCGGCAGGGGTCGCCACGGCGATCGGTTCGCCCGGGTTCCCTTCGACGGCGAAGAGAGCCTCCGCCCCTTCGGGTCCGCACGGGCCCTGCCCCGGCAGCGGCTGCCCGTCCTCGTAGATGGCGACCGCGCCGTCTTCGCTGATCGTCGCCTGGGCCCAGACCTCGATCAGCCCCGAGGGCGGCACCGTCACCTGGACCGAGGGACCGCCCGCCAGCGCGACGAATTCTTCGGAGCCGGTCGCGACCACACCGGGGGCGGTAGCGGCGCGGACGCGGGTGGAGTCGATCGCCGCCTGCGCGCCGGCGGCCGCCTGCGCCGCGCGGCCGGCGGCCTCCCCCGCGGCCTGGGCTTCGGAGCCGGCGGCGCGAGCGCGCCGAGCGGCGTCGCGGCTGACCCGCAGCGCCGTCTTCGACTTCTTCAGCGCCCGCTTGGAGATCTTCTGCAGCTTCGACGTGACCGTACGCTCCTGGGCAACCACGGGGAGCGCCACCGCCACCGCGAGGAGGGCGGCGAGGGCGAGGACCATCAGCTTGCGACTCATCGCGGCGATCCTACGGATACTGTTCCGCCCATGTCCCTGACGGTGGTCGGCTCCATTGCCTTCGACGCGGTCAAGACCCCGTTCGGGGAGCGCGACCGCATGCTCGGCGGCGCCGCCGTCCACTTCTCGCTCGCGGCCAGCTTCTTCACCGAGGTGCGGCCGGTCGGGCCGGTCGGCGACGACTTCGGCGCCGAGCATTTCGCGGTGCTCGAGAACCGCGGCGTCGTCTGCGACGACATCGAGCGGGTCGCCGGCGGCAGGAGCTTCTTCTGGCGCGGCCGCTACGAGTACGACCTCAACGTCGCCCACACGGAGGACACCCAGCTCGGCGTCTTCGGCGAGTTCGAGCCGAAGCTCTCCGACGCCGCGCAGCAGGCCGACACGCTCTTCCTCGCCAACATCCAGCCCGACCTGCAGCGCCAGGTGCGCGCCCAGTGCGCGGCGGCGCGGCTCAGCGGCCTCGACTCGATGAACCTCTGGATCGAGACCGCCAAGGACCCGCTGACGGCGGCGATCGCCGAGGTCGACGTGCTGGTCGTCAACGACGCCGAGATCCGCATGCTTACGGCCGAGTCGAACCTCGCCCGCGCCGCCCGCGCCGTCATGGACATGGGCCCGCGCGCGGTCGTCGCCAAGCAGGGCGAGTACGGCGCCGCCCTGTTCACCGGGAACGGCTTCTTCGCCCTGCCCGGCTTCCCGCTCGAGGACGTGCGCGACCCGACCGGGGCCGGCGACAGCTTCGCGGGCGGCTTCTTCGGCTACCTCGACAGCTGCGGCGACCGGTTCGACGAGGAAGAGCTGCGGCGGGCGATGGGCTACGGCACCGTCCTCGCCTCCTTCAACGTCGAGGAGTTCGGGACCGAGCGCGTCGCGCGGCTGACCCGCGAGGAGATCGACGCGCGCTTCGAGGAGCTGCGCTCGATGACGCAGTTCGAGGGCCCGGTCGCCCGCTCCGCCTGACGGTCAGCGACCCTCTCCGTTAACAGCCCGCCAAAGTCGAACTGCGATACTTCGTCCCTCCTGACGAACCCAGTCACCGAAGGAGGGGCGATGGCCACCGAGCAGCAGACCAAGGACCAGAACGCTGACCTCGCCTCCGCCGATTCCGGCAACGAGTCGCTGACGATCACCGACAACCGGACCGGCAAGAGCTACGAGGTGCCGATCTCCGACGGCACGGTGCGGGCGATGGACCTGCGCCAGATCAAAGTCCGCGAGGACGAATTCGGGATGATGGCCTACGACCCGGCCTTCACCAACACCGCCTCCTGCCGCTCTTCGATCACCTACATCGACGGCGCCGCCGGCATCCTCGAACACCGCGGCTACTCGATCGAGCAGCTCTGCGAGCGCTCCACCTACCTCGAGGTCGCCTACCTGCTGATCTTCGGCGAGCTGCCGACCGAGGCGCAGCTCGACCGCTGGGTCTACGACATCACCCACCACACCTTCGTCCACGAGGACCTCAAGCACTTCTTCGAGGGCTTCCGCTACGACGCCCACCCGATGGGGATGCTGCTCGCCGGCGTCGGCGCGCTCTCGACCTTCTACCCGGACGCGAAGCAGATCGGCGACCCGGAAGAGCGCTACATGGCGGCGGTGCGGCTGATCGCCAAGATCCCGACCCTGGCGGCCTTCTCCTACCGCCACAACATGGGACTCCCCTACGTCTATCCCGACAACGAGCTCAACTACGCCGAGAACTTCCTCTCGATGGTCTTCAAGAAGACCGAAGACCGGCACATCCCGAAGCCGGCGCTGGCGAAAGCGCTCGACATCCTCTTCATCCTCCACGCCGACCACGAACAGAACTGCTCGACCAGCGCGGTGCGCAGCGTCGGCTCCTCCGACGTCGATCCCTACTCGGCGGTCGCGGCCGGGGTGGCGGCGCTCTACGGGCCGCTGCACGGCGGCGCCAACGAGGCGGTGCTGCGGATGCTGCGGCGGATCGAGTCGCCGGAGAACATCCCCGAGTTCCTCGAGCGGGTGAAGCAGCGCGAGGAGAAACTGATGGGCTTCGGCCACCGGGTCTACAAAAACTACGACCCGCGGGCGCGGATCATCCAGCAGCACCTCGAGGAGGTCTTCGAGGCGACCGAGTACAACCCGCTGGTCGAGATCGCCCGCGAGCTGGAGAAGCGCGCCCTCGACGACGAGTACTTCACCTCGCGCAAGCTCTACCCGAACGTCGACTTCTACTCGGGGATCATCTACGAGGCGCTGGGGATCCCGACCGAGATGTTCACGGTGATCTTCGCCATCCCCCGCACCTCCGGCTGGGTCGCCCAGTGGATGGAGATGCAGGAAGACCCGGAGAAGAAAATCGCCCGCCCGCGCCAGATCTACACCGGCGCGCGGGAGCTGGACTACGTGCCGATCGCCGAGCGCGAGGGGCCGGAGAAAATCGTCGGCCCGCCGGCGCGGCGCCCGAAGCGCACCCGCCGCGGGGCCTAGTGCGACTTTTGGACCCATACGGTCCATAAGGCGCACCGTTCGGGCATCCGATCGACGGATGCCCCCGTACTGAAGAGCAAAGGAAAAGCTCCCCTAACCAAGGAGGATCCATGCTCAAGCGATTCGCCCTGCTGGCCGCCGCGGTTTCCCTGATCGCGCTCCCGGCCGGCAGTGCCACTGCGGCCCCCGGCAAGAACATCGTCGAGACGGCTGCCGGCGCTCCCCAGTTCTCGACTCTCGTCTCGCTGGTGAAGAAGGCGGGCCTGGTCGGCACTCTCTCCGGTAAGACGAACTACACCGTCTTCGCCCCCACCAATGCCGCCTTCGCGAAGGTCCCGAAGAAAACCCTGAACGGCCTCGCCGCCAACAAGGCGAAGCTGCGCAAGGTGCTGCTCTACCACGTGCTGCCGGGCAAGGTGCCGGCCGGCAAGGTGGTGAAAACGGATTCGGCGAAGACCGCCGAGGGCTCGAAGGTCAGCTTCGAGGTCCGCGGCAAGAACGCCTTCGTCAACGACGCGAAGATCACCAAGACCGACATCCGCGCCAGCAACGGGATCATCCACTCGATCAACGCGGTGCTGCTCCCGCCCGGGATGTGATCGCAGCGGTGGGAGTTATCCCTGTATGGCGGGGATAACTCCCACCGCTTCCCATAGCCTCCATGCGATGCCCAGCTGGAAGCTGACCGTCCGCCACGGGTCCGACGTCGACCACGACCGCTTCGACGACCTCGGCGAGGCCGTCGCGGCGATGCGCTCGCGGGCCCTGGCGATCCGCGGCGAGGGGCCGCTGCGGCCGGTCCGCTCGCTGCGCGACTTCGAGCCCGGCGACCAGGTCCACGCGCGCCTGCAGCTGAGCAGCGGCGGCCTGCTGCGCAAGTCGGTCGCCGGGGTGGACGTGCGCGGCGACGGCACGTTCGTCCCGTTCAAGGGCGGGGTAGTGCGGGAGGAGCTGGACCCGACCGACTACGACACGCCGTTCGACCTCGTGCGCGAGACTCTCGAAGGAGAGCGATGAGCAGGTCCGAGACCGAGATCCCCAAGGGCAGCTACGCCGCCGGCGAGCGGGTGAAGCTGCCTGCCGGCGCCGAACCGCCCTACACGGTCTTCATCAACGGCATCGAACAGAGCCCCGAGAGCTACCGGATCGAAGGCGGCGAGATCCGCTTCGACCGCCCGATCGTCAAGGAGAAGGTCGGGACCAGCCGCTGGCTGGCGATGTACCTCGGGCTCTGGGGGACCTACCGCAAGAACGAGACGATCGACCTCCAGTTCACGCGCAACGGCAAGGTCGAGCTCCGCCCCGACCTGCCGGTGATCCCCTACGCCGAGGGCGAGGGACCGTGAACCTCGGCTTCATCCTCCTCTGCGACTACAGCGAGGCGATCAACGGCAAGCTCTACCTGACCGGGGGCGGCTGGAACGTCCTCCGCCTCCCCGAGCTGCCGGCGGACCTGTCCTTCTCGATCGGCCTCGGCATCGACATCGCCTGGCACGAGACCAACGACCCCCACGAGCTCGCCGTCACGATCCAGGACCCCGACGGCGTCGAGCTCGGCGAAGGCCTCACCGCCAACTTCGAGACCGGCCGCCCCCCCGGCATCCCCCAGGGCCAGGAGCAGCGCCTGGTGATGTCGATCGCCGCCAGCGCCACCTTCTCCACCGCCGGCCCCCACGCCGCCGTCGTCCAGGTCAACGGCGAGGAGCTGGGTCGGACGCGGTTCTACCTGATGGAGGCGGGGCCGCCCGAGGTGGGGTTGGCCTAGTTGAAGACGTAGAGCAGCAGGAAGGCGATGATCGCGAAGGCGGCGCCGGCGGCTTGGATGCCGCGGTCGCCGGCGACGATCTGGGCCATCGAGCGGTCGTCGGAGCGGTCGTAGATCAGGTACAGGTAGCGGAAGATGCCGTAGACGACGGGCGGGATGGTGAGCATCATCTGGCTGCCGATCAGGGGCGAGTTGACGGTGTAGATCGCGTAGCTGATCACGGTGCCGGTGGTGACCAGGGAGACCATCTGGTCGAGGAAGGGCAGCGAGTAGTGCTCGAGGACGGGCCGGGTCGAGGTCCCTTCGTGGAGCTCGGAGACCGCCTCCTGGCGGCGCTTGGTGAAGCCGAGGAAGGCGGCGAGCATGCCGGTGCAGAGGATCAGCCATTCGGACGCGTGGGCGTCGACGGCGCTGGCGCCGG
>DASUQZ010000043.1:0-3561 GCA_036280335.1 Solirubrobacterales bacterium | reverse complement strand
CTGCTCGGTGGCCTCGCCCTGTTTCTCCTGCTCCTGTTTCTCGGTCATGGCGTCATCGCGTCCTTTGCCTTGCGGAGGAACCCGGCCTCGGCCGGGATCGGGGTGCTGTGCATCTCGGGCCGCGCCTCGGCCGGAGCCAGTTTCGGCACGTCGCCCATCGGCTCTGCCTCGCGTACCCCGAATTCGCCGTGCGAATCGACCGAGGGGCCGCTCGTCCAGCGCGCGTCTTTCGGGACCTCCCCGTCGGAGTGAACGAAGAAGTCGTAGGCGAACTCCTGGTTTTCCTGCTCCCGCGGGAAGTCGGGCGGGACCGGCAGGCCCATGTCCTTCTGCTCCTCCAGCACCGCCATCCACTGGTTCTGGTGCATGGTGTCGCGCGCGATCAGGAAGGCGAGCATGTCCTTCATGCCCGGGTCGTCGGTCAGCTCCCAGAGGCGGGTGGCGAGCAGGCGCCCGCTGGCCTCGGCGTGGACGTTGGCGACCATGTCGGAGCCGACGTTCCCGGTCGCCACGACCCAGGAGCCGTTGAACGGATTGCCGTTCGCATCGGCCGGCATCGCCGCCAGCCCGGCGGACAGCAGATGCCGCGGGTCCTGGCCGCCGAGCACCGCCTCGACCGCGCCGTTGCGCCCGGCGATCTCCTCCTGCAGCTTCGCCGGCGCGCCCTCGAGGTTCAGCGCCACCGCGGTGGCGAGCATCTCGATGTGGCCGATCTCCTCGGTGCCGGTGTTGAGGAGCATGTCTTTGTAGCGGTCGGGCCCGCGGTTGCCCCAGCCCTGGAAGAGGTACTGGAGGCAGACGCGGATCTCGCCCTCGACGCCCCCGATCGCCTGCTGGAGGTACCTGGCGAAGATCGGGTTCGGCTCGTCCACCCGCACTTTGTAGGCGAGCTGTTTGGTGTGTCTGAACATGGTTTTCCTTTCTCGGTGACTGGTTAAGGCGCGGCCGGGGGTCCGTGAAGGGGGAGGGCCCCCGGCCGCGCGATGGGAGGAAGCTCGGTCAGCGCGCGGCGGGAGTGCCGCGTTCGCGCGTGTAGGTGGGCTCGGCTTCGAGGCGGTCCCAGCGGGTCATCAGCGCCGTCAGCAGCTCGAGGACGCCGGCGATCACCATGAATCGGGTCGGGCCGCCCTCGTCGGCGAAGCCGAAGATCAGCGGTGAGAGCAGCAGCACGGCGCCCAGCAACAGGTCGCCCGTCAGGTGCATCCGCAGCGGGATCAGCCTGACCAGCGACATCCGCCAGTCGGTCATCGAGCCGACCAGCAGCATCGTCACGCCGACGACGACGCAGATGGCGGTGGCGCTGCCGGTCTCGCTGAAGCCGAAGATCCAGGGGGCGGCGATGATCAGAATTGCCATCAGCGGCTCGAGCGCCGCGTGCAGGTTGAGCGGAATCGGTCCGCGGTCCATTGGTTCCTCCTAAGTAGGTTGGATTCCAGGACCTGCGATCCGCTCCCGTGCCGGCTAGTCCGGCCGAAACGTTCCGTAGGTGTCAACTGTGCCGGGAAGGTCCTTCCCGGCCCTATCAGGCGTTTACCCAGCGCTCCGCGTTCCGAATCCTCAGCCCGGCCGGTCCCGGCTCTCGAGGTAGAAGACCTCGGCGCAGATGTCGACGTCGGCGTCGAGCCCGCTGATGAAGGCGCGGACCCTGCGCCCGGTCACCCGTTCGACGATCTCGGTGAACCGGTCGCGGGTGGCCGCCTGGAAGTACATGCGGGTGTCGCGCAGGCGCTGGTGCTCGCCCATTTCCACGAGGCTGCGCTCGGCCAGCGTGAAGGTGTCCTCCAGCGTGCAGATGACGATGTCGGGGCCGGCGAACTCGGTCCTCGCCTTGGTCGGCCCGCGCCCGAACAGCTCTTTGTAGAGACGCACCATCTCGCGCGAGATCTCGGCATGGACGGAGTCGTACTGGCCGTTGCCGTCCGGGTGATTGCCGTCCCTGCTGATGTGGGTTTTCGGTTCGGTTGCCATATCGATTTTCTTACCCAAAATTTTCCGGGATTTATCCAGGGGACCCGCGGGTATCGGTCCGCAATGGGCTCGAACCAGTCGGATGCAGTGACCATCACGCCCTATCCCGACGGGCCCTACCTGGTTCGCGGCGATTTCACCCTCACCGACCAGGAGGGCAACGAGCTGCCGCTGCGGCGAGAGACGATCGCGCTCTGCCGCTGCGGCAAGTCGCGGATGCGCCCCTTCTGCGACGGGACCCACAAGCTGATCGACTTCAGGGCGCCCAGCTCGCCGGAGCCATGGCCGGGCGACTGATCGAGCTGCCCGCGCCGCGCGGCCCGCTGAGCGAGCAGCTGTTCGAGGCCCTCGGGGGCGAGCCCGGCGAGGGGCTGGAGGCCCCGGGGCGGGTCGAATCCGCCGACCCGCTCGGCGACGAGGACCTGCAGCTCGCGCTCTACGTCTCCTACGAGCTCCACTACGCCTCGATCCAGGGAGTCGACGAAGCGTGGGAGCGGGCCCCCTCGCTGCTCGCCTTCCGGGGGCCGCTGGAGCGGGCCTTCGAAGCCGCGGTGGCGGAGCTGGTGCCGGCCGCGACCGAGGCCGAGCTCGCCTCGGTCCCCGAGGCCCTGCAGCGGATCGTCAGCGAAGACCCCGGGCCGCCGCTCTCGCGCTACATGGAGACGCAGGGGACGGCGGAGCAGATGCGCGAGCACGTGATCCACCGCTCCGCCTACCAGCTGAAGGAGGCCGACCCCCACAGCTGGGCGATCCCGCGGCTCTCGCCCGGGCCCAAGGCGGCGCTGCTCGAGGTGCAGGCCGACGAGTACGGCGGCGGCAGCGCCGCGCGCATGCACTCGGTCCTCTTCGCGAAGACGATGGCGGGCCTGGGGCTCGACCCCGCCTACGGCCGCTACCTCGACCTCTGGCCGGCGCCGACGCTGGCGGGCGTCAACCTGGTGACGGGATTCGGCCTGCAGCGCCGCCGCCGCGGCGCCCTCGTCGGCCACCTCGCCGCCTTCGAGATGACCTCCTCGATCCCCAACCGCCGCTACGGCAACGCCCTGCGGCGCCTCGGCCACGGTCCGGAGGTGACCCACTTCTACGACGAGCACGTCGAGGCCGACGCGGTGCACGAGAACATCGCCGCCTGGGATCTCGCCGGCGGCCTCGCCGCCGAGGAGCCCGAGGTCGCCGCCGACATCCTCTTCGGCGCCCGGGCGCTGCTCCAGATCGAGGCCCGCTGGGCGGCCCACCTGATGGACGCCTGGGAGCGCGAGGAGACCTCCCTGCGCGCTCCCCTCCTCGCGACCACGGCGTGACGCCCACGGCGTGATCCGGCGAACTGCATCAAATTTCCGACCTGGTAGGCCCAAAATTTGATGCAGTTCGATCTCTCGTACGTGGTGCCGGTCCGCTGGGGGGACGGCGGGCAGCGGGAGGGGCTCGCGGCCTACCTGGAGGGGATCGCGCCTCACTGCGCTGAGGTGATCGTCGTCGACGGCTCCCCGCCCGGGGTCTTCGCCGCCAACGCGGCCGCCTTCGGCGCGCGGGTGACGCACGTGCCCCCGGCGGAGGGGGAGACCTGGCTGATGGGGAAAGTCTCCGGCGTCC
>DASUQZ010000042.1:0-3601 GCA_036280335.1 Solirubrobacterales bacterium | reverse complement strand
TTTTCGTCGAAGAATCCGCCCGGGGTGAAGACTGCCCCGGAGGCCAGCCGCACGCCGGGGGTCCGTTTGATCGGCGCGAGCAGCGATTCTTCGATCGTCGGCACTTCGCCGGCCTGCTGTTTGACCAGGTTCTTGGAGCTGACGACGACACTGGTCCCAGCCGCCGCTTCGCCGAAGATCTCGTCGAAGGCCTTGAAGATCGTGTCGGTGAGGACGTAGGAGCCGGCCATGAAGGCGACTCCGATCACCACCGCGACCGTGGTGCTGAAGGCGCGCGCCTTGCGCGCCCAGAGGCTCTTCAGAGCGAGGCTAGTCAACCTGCTTCATCAGCTCGATCACGTCCTCGGTCGAGCCGGGCGCGGCGTCGTGGACGACCCTGCCGTCGCGCAGCGTGATCAGGCGGTCGGCGTGAGCGGCGGCGCCGGGATCGTGGGTGACCATGACGACCGTCTGCCCCTCGTCGACCACGCCGCGCAGCAGCGACATCACCGCGCCGCCGCTGGCCGAGTCGAGGTTGCCGGTCGGCTCGTCGGCGAGGACGAGCCGTGGATCGCGCAGCAGCGCCCGCGCGATCGCGACCCGCTGCTGCTCGCCGCCGGAGAGCTCGGTCGGCAGGTGCTCGGCGCGGCCGGCCAGGCCGACCTTCTCCATCAGCTGGTCGATGCGCTCGGCGTAGCGGGACGGCCGCTCGCCGTTGACCAGCGCCGGCAGCAGCACGTTCTCGGCCGCGGTCAGGGTCGGCAGGAGGTTGAAGAACTGGAAGACGAAGCCGAAGACCTCGCCCCGGAGCCGGGTCAGCTCGCGATCGGAGAGGTTGTCGTAGCGGCGGCCCGAGATCGAGACCGAACCTCCGTCGGGCCGGTCGAGGGCGCCGAGGATGTGCAGCAGGGTGCTCTTGCCCGAGCCCGACGGGCCCATGATCGCGACCATCTCCCCGTGCCTCACCAGCAAGTCGACGTCATGCAGCGCTCGAACCGCGGTGGGCCCGCTGCCGAAGCAGCGTTCGAGCCCCCTTGCCTCGAGCAGGAGTCCCTCCGGTGCCGGTCCGTTCTCTTTCTCTGGGTTCATGCACCGAATCTAGGCCCGGCGCGGCCGCCTCGAATCGGCGGTTTTCCCCACCGGTGGCTACGGGGTTTCCGCAGTGCTTCTCAGCGCCCGCCGCTGAGGAGGCGGGCGAAGGCGAGGCCCGCGTCGGTCGGGGGGCGGTGCCGCCGGAGCGTCACGACCCGGCCGGAGAGGACGATCCGGCCGCGGCTGTCGAGGTGGACCTGCGTCGGCGTCACATCGGTCAGCCTGCCGAAGGTGACCCTGACGGCGCCGTCCCTGCCGAACCAGGTCTGCACCCGGCCGGCGGCGTTGAGGCGCATGGCCAGGAACCCTTCGGGCACGAGGCGGTCTTCGTGCCGCTGCACGGAGCCGGCGAGGACGACGCGGTTGCGGGCGTCGGTGGCGAGCGCGTGGAAGCGGCCGCCGGCCGGGCCCGGGGTGCCGACGATGCCGGGTTCCCCTTCCCAGAACGACTGGCTGAACTCGGGGTCGAAGCTGCCGTCGGGGAGCAGGCGGCGGACCACCTGGAGCCTGCCGCCGGCCTCCGCGGGAATCCCCGTCATCAGGATCACGATCCGGTTGCGGCGATCGACGTCGAGCGAGGTCACCTCGAGGATCCGGGCCAGGCCGGGCATGTTGGGTCGGTCGGGGCGCAGCGAGGTGCGGTGCAGCAGGCCGCCGCTCGGCGAGAGGATCGAGGCCACCGGGGATGCCCCGGCTTCGGGATACCCGTCGAAGCCGGCGCAGCGCCTTTCGGGGGAGCTGACGTAGACCACCCGCCCGCCCCGGGTCAGCGCCGGCAGGAACGGGTCTTCGAGCGGGTCGGTGAAGGCGCCGCCGCCGAAGGCCGGATCGGGGAAGCCGCCGGCGGTCAGCCGCGCGACGATCGTCGTGTTGAGGTAGACGAGCGTCTTGTTGCAGTACGTGGGGGTCAGGGCGGCGAAGCCGGTCAGCACCGGCCTGTCGCGCGAGTCGACGGCGAGCCCGCTCGCCTCCATCGGGCCGAGCGAGGCGCCGGCCACGCCGGCCGCGCCGAAGCCGCGGTCGAGCCTGCCCCTGGACGTGAAGCGGTAGACGCTGACGCGGGCGTGCAGCGAGCCGCCGGTCGCTTCCGTCGGCTTGGTCGTGCCGGCGACCAGGACGCGACCGCGGGAGTCGACGGCGAGCCCGGCGAGCTGGAAGCTCATCCCCGGTGACGGGGCCGGGATCTTGACTCGGCCGTCGCCGCCGAAGCGCTTCTGCGGGCGCCCGTCGGAGCGGAAGCGCAGGACGCGCCGGACGTCGACGACGACCAGCTCCCCCTTCGGCCCAGGCGCGCTGAGCGTCTGGGGAAGCGCCAGATCCGTGACTTCGAGGGGGATGCCCACGCGCTTGTAGTCGGCGGCCTCGATCACCAGCCGGCCGTTCCCGTTGAAGCTGCGGTCAAGCGAGCCGGCGGCGGCCGGGGCCGTCGCCGGGAGGAGGAGCGCGGCGGCGGCGATCGCGGTCGCCACCGCCGCTGCGAGACGTGGATGGATTCGGGGACCCTGCACGGCTTCCATTCTGGGCCCCCGACCCCCCGTTGCTATCCGGGATCTGCCACCTGATCGGGTGCGGGAAACCGCACCGCGGGCTCGCCGCCGCCGCCGTGGCCGAAGTGGACGTCGGGGAGCACCCGGTCCAGCCACGGGGGCAGGTACCAGGCCGCGGACCCCGCCAGCCGCAGGAAGACCGGCATCAGCAGGAGCCGCACCAGGAAGGCGTCGAGGAGGACGGCGACGCCGAGGATCACGCCCATCTCCTTCGGCGGCAGCGGCCCCGAGAGGGCGAAGGTGAAGAAGACCGCGACCATCACCGCCCCCGCGGCGAGGATCACGCGGCCCGAGTGGGCGAGGCCGCCGACCATCGCCTCGCGGGCGTCGCCCGTCGTTTCCCAGTGCTCGCGCGCCGAGGAGAGCAGGAAGACCGTGTAGTCCATCGCGATCGCGAAGACCATCGCGAAGAAGAACACCGGGCCCCAGGCGTCGAGGAACCCCTGCGACTCGAAGCCGAGCAGGCCGCTGAGGTGGCCGTCCTGGAAGATCAGCTTGGCGACGCCGAAGGCCGCCGCGGTCGAGAGCAGGTTGGCGAGGACGCCGATCGCCGCGATCAGCGGCGCCTGGAAGGCGACCAGGAGGAGCAGGAAGCCGAGCGCCAGCACGACCCCGATCACCAGCGGCGTCTTCGCCGAGAGCGCCGCTTCGAGGTCGTGGTTTTCGACCGCGGGGCCGCCGACCAGGGCCGCGGGCGGCAGCTCCGCGCGCAGGCGGTCGACCGTGTCGCCGAGCACGGTGGTCGAGGGGCCGACGGCGGGGATCGCTTCGACGAGGGCGAGACCCTCGCCGCCGCTGCGCGGCGGCATCGTCATCGCGATCGCCTCGTCGGCTTTCAGGTCGGCCGTGGCGCGGTCCGCCTGCCCCTGCGGGACGACGACCTGCAGCGCGCCCGGCGCGCCCGGTCCGAACGCCTCGCTGACCTGCTCGTAGCCGACCCGCGACGGATCGTCCTCCGGCACCACCTTGATCGACGGCATCCC
>DASUQZ010000041.1:0-14560 GCA_036280335.1 Solirubrobacterales bacterium | reverse complement strand
CGGCTGGCGCGGCTACACCGGCCTTCGCGACCTCGGCTTCGACCACCGACCTGTCTCCCAGCGTTGGCGCAGCGAGGAGCGCCGCCTCATCCTGCCCCGTGCCCACCGCGCCCTCGCCAACCTCAAGACCTGGCTGCAGGGAACCCATCGCAGCGCCTCCGAGAAGCACCTCCAGGTCTACCTCGATGAGTTCGTCTTCCGCCACAACCGTCGGCGGACCCCGATGGCGGCCTTCCAGACGCTGCTCGGGCTCGGGGCCGCACATGCCCCGAGCACCTATGCCGAGATCACCGGCGACATCGCAGCCTGAGCGAACCGGATACTCATGAGCAGCGCTATTTCGGCGACTGAGGACGCAGGAATGCGCCGCGCCACAGGCGGCCGCAGCCGCACGGATCCGCCCGACGCCCGCCCCTTCTACCAAATGAAAATATCTTGCCCGTAGAAGATGCGGTTGTAGATCTCGGGCTGGTCGGACATGAACGTCCGCAGGCAGCCGTGGCTGGCGGGGTAGTCCGGCACCGAGTTGTAGCCGTGGACCGCGTAGCCGCCGTAGAAGTACCAGGAGTAATACATCCCGTGGGAGTTCATCCCCGGTTCGGTGCGGATCATCTCGTAGTGGCCGGTGACGGTCGGGGTCGAGGACTTGCCCGAGGAGATCGGGTAGATCGCGTACGGCTCGTCGCCCTTGGCGAAGACCAGCACCTGCTTCGAGAGCGGCGCCTCGAGGTGGTCGCCGGCACCCGGGTGGCGGACCTCGTAGCCGCCCTTGCCGGAGAAGACTTTCTTGACGAGGCCCTTGCCCGCCCGCATCGTGCGGCTCATCCCGTTGACTTTGCGGTAGGCGAGCACCCCCCGGGCGGTCTTGCCGCCGAAGCAGCGCCCGTCGTTGGTGATGTAGCCCATCTTCCGCATCGCCTTCTTGAAGCCGACGACGACGTCGCCGCACTGGCCGCGGCGCAGCGCCGTGAAGCTCACCTTCCAGCTCTTGCGGACGGTGCTGTCGGCGCCGAGCCGGGGCGTCGCCACGTGCTTGGCCGAGACCGCGTACTTGCCGTTCTCGGTGATCCGGATCTTGGTCCGGAAGGTGCCCTTGCCGCCGGACTTCCTGGTCTCGAGGCTGCGGCTGAAGAGGCGGCGGCCGTCGAGGTAGAAGTTGACTTTGACCTTCTCTCCGGGGACGTAGGGGGCGAGGGTGCCGGTCACGGGAACCGTCTGCATGATCTGGGCGCGACCGTTCTCCAGCTTGCCGACCTTGATCTTCACGACCGCCTCCGGGACCGGCGCCGGCTTCGGAGCGGGCTTGGCGGGCGCAGCTGCGGCGCTCGCGGGCAGCGCGAGGGCAGCGGCAACGACGAGCAGCGAGGAGAAGCGGCGAATCACCGGCGGAATCCTACTGAGCCGCCAGGGCGACGGAATTGTTCAGCATGTGCAGCAGGATTCCGGGCACGATCGAGCCGGTCTTCTCGTAGAGCAGGCAGAAGATGAAGCCGAGGGCGATCAGCGGCGGCACCGCGCTGATCCCGGTGAAGGCGTGCAGGGCGCCGAAGAGCGTGCCCGCCGCGAGCGCCGCCGGCAGGCGCGGCAGCCGCTCGCGGAGGCCGCCGAAGACCATCCCGCGGAAGCAGAGCTCCTCGCCGATCGAGGCGCCGATGACGACCAGTAGGACCTGGATCGGGATCGGGCCGAAGCTGTCGGCGATGTCCTTCTGCTCGGGTTCGCCGGCGACGGCGGTGTAGAGCGCCGCGAAGACCAGGTAGGCGAAGATCGCGGCCAGTATCCAAAGGAAGGCCGAGGGGCGAAACCGCCGCACCCCCAGGCGCCACAGCGCCTCGCGCACCGAGCGCGCGCCGCTGTGGCGGGCGATCGCCAACGGCGCCAGGAGAAAGCCGATCACGGTCCCCAGCTGCATGAGGACGTCGCCCGCCGTGGTCACGTCCCCATCCCCTTCGCTGAAGGCGATGGCGGGCGGGATCGCCAGCAGGATGCCGACGGCGAGCGCCAGCAGGAAGCCCAGCAACGCCCCCGACGGCCCCCAGTTCGAGGGCGGGAACTCGCGGGGGGCCGGTTCGGCGACAGGTGCGGTGGCTAGGTTGCCCTCCATGTCGCCCGCAGTCTCACAGGTCTCGCGCTCGACCCGGACGCGGCTGCGGATCCTCCGCCGCCTCGCCTTCGTCGTCGTCTTCCTGGTGGTGTCGATGCTGGCGCTCAGCCAGTTCACCGAGCTGCACCGGCTGGCGACCGGCATCCTCGCCTCGACCGCCGTCGTCGTCGCGGTCGTCGGCTTCGCCGCCCAGCGCACGCTCGCCAACCTGATGGCCGGCATCCAGATCGCGATCTCGCAGCCGATCCGGATCGGCGACCGCCTCAGCTTCGAAGAATGCGAAGGAAGGGTCACCGACATCACCCTCTCCTACACCTACATCGACCCCGGCGACGGCAGCTCCGTGGTGATCCCGAACCAGCTCCTCGTCGAAGGGATCGTCCACAACAAGTCGACCGAAGACACCGTGGCCTGACGCCGATCGGCGCGAAGTACCCTCTGCCTGATGACGCAGCGCAACCGGCGACGCCGGCGTCCGCACGGTGGGCTCGGCGCGAAACTACTGCTCGTCTTCGGCGGCGTCCTCGCGCTGCTCGGGATCGCGGCGATCGCGGTCGCCTCCTGGGTCCTCGACGTCGCCGCGGACGCCCCCTCGCTCTCCTCCTGCAAGCGGATCGAGCGGGGCGGCAACACCGTGCTGTATGCGGCCGACGGCTCGAAGCTCGGGGTGGTCCGCTCGCCGGAAGTGCGCTCCCTGGTCTCCATCGAGCGGATTCCGAAGAGCCTGCAGCTGGCGACGGTGGCGATCGAGGACCAGCGCTTCTACGAGCACGAGGGCTATGACTTCAACGGGATCGCCCGAGCGGCGCTGAAGAACCTGGAGGCGGGCGAAGTGGTCGAGGGGGGCTCGACGATCACCCAGCAGCTGGTCCGCAAACTCTGCATCCCGGACCCGGAGCGGACGCTCGAGCGCAAGATCGTCGAGGCCGAGTTGGCGGTGGAGTACACCGAGCGGCACAGCCGGCGGGAAATCCTCGGCTCCTACCTCAACGTGGCCTCCTACGGGACGGTCGAAGGCACCACCGCGGTGGGGGTCGGCGCCGCCGCGAGGATCTTCTTCTCGAAGCCCGTCTGGGAGCTGAAGCTGCCGGAAGCGGCGTTGCTGGCGGGGCTGCCGCAGGCGCCCTCCCAATACAACCCGCTGCTGAACCCGCGCGCCGCCGAAGCGCGCCGCAACCAGGTCCTGCAGCAGATGAAGGAATCCGGCTACCTCAGCGAGTCGCGGGCCCGCCGGGCGATGGCGACGGGGCTGCGGGTGAACCTCGACGAGAGCTACTTCGAGCACCGTGAACCGTTCTTCTTCGACTACGTCGAGAACCGCCTGATCGATAAGTACGGGGCGCAGAAAGTGCGGCGCGGGGGCCTCGAGGTGCACACGACGATCGATCCCGAGCTGCAGCAGGTCGGGCTGGAAGCGATGCGCTCGACGCTCCCCTACTCGACCGACCCCTCCTCGGCGCTCGTCTCGGTCGACCCGCGCAACGGGCGCATCCGGGCGATGGTCTCCACCTCCGAATACGAGGACAGCCAGTTCAACCTCGCCGCGCAGGGAAAGCGCCAGCCCGGCTCGACCTTCAAGACCTTCGTGCTGGCGACGGCGATCAAGCAGGGCATCGACCCCTACTCGACCTACTACACCTCCAAACCTCTGGATCTCTACCTGCCGCAGTGGGGCCACTGGACCGTCGCCACCGCCGACGAGGGCTACCTCGGCACCGTCAACTTGCAGCAGGCGACGATCGCCTCCGACAACACCGTCTTCGCCCAGCTCGACCTCGACGTCGGGCCGCAGGCCGTCGCCGGCACGGCCAGGTCGATGGGCATCACGACGAAGCTGGACGGCATCCCCGCCGAGGGGCTCGGGGGCCTGCGGATCGGCGTCTCGCCGCTGGAGATGGCCTCGGCCTACGGGACCCTCGCCGCCGGCGGGATCCACCGCGAGCCGGTGGCAGTCGAGAGGGTCGTCTTCCCGAACGGGCACGTCGACCGGCCGGAACGGCCGCGGCCGCAGCGGGTCCTCTCCGCCCCCGCGGCCTGGGAGGTGACGAAGCTGTTGCAGGACAACATCACCGAAGGCACCGGCACCGCCGCCTACACCGGCTGCGCGGGCCAGGCCGGCAAGACCGGGACGACCGACGAATACACCGACGCCTGGTTCGCCGGCTACCAGCCCAACCTCTCGACCGTTGTCTGGGTCGGCTATCCGGAGTCGAACGACATCTCGATGACCAGCGTGCACGGGATCACGGTCTTCGGCGGCACCTTCCCGGCGGAGATCTGGCACTCGCTCTACGCGGGGGCGGGCGTGCCCTGCGAAGAGTTCACCGAACCCGACGAGCAGATCAACTGGGCCCCCTACTACGGCCGCTACGCGCGGTCCAGCCCCGACGACGACTCCGACCTCGGCGGGGCCGGCAGCGGTGGCGGCGAAGAACCGGCGCCGCCGGGCAGCGCCGCCGTCGGCGGTTATGACCCGGATGCCTACGCGCCCGGCGCCGGGCAGGAGCCGCTGCCGGCGCCGCCTCCCCCGCCCCCACCGCCGCAGAGCGGCGTCGACGGCGGCGACTCGACGGGGTAGCGGCGATCGACCCGGGGCTCGCCTTTGGCCTGATCTGGGCCGGGTTCCTCGCGTACCTCGCTGTGCTGGCGGCGGCGCCGAGGCTGGAGCGGCGGCTCGTCTGGGGCGCGATCGTCGTCCTCGTCACCGGCTTCGCCGTCGCCCCGGTGCTGCTCTCCCACGACGTCTACAGCTACGTCGACTACGCGCGGCTCGGCGTCCGCCACGGCCTCGACCCCTACGTGCACCCGCCGCTCGCCGTCCCCACCGACCCCGCCTTCGCCCAGGTCACCTGGACCGAAGCCACCAGCGCCTACGGGCCGCTCTTCACCCTCCTCACCTATCCGCTGGCCTGGCTCCCGGTCGGCGCCGCCGTCGCCGTGCTGAAGGCGGTGGCGGCGCTGTCGGTGCTCGGCATCGCCGCCGTCGTCTCCCGCCTCGCCGCCTGGCGCGGCGTCGACCCCCTGCGCGCCGCCGCCTTCGTCGCCCTCAACCCCCTCGTCCTCGTCCACGTCGTCGGCGGCGCCCACAACGACGCCCTGACGATGCTACTGGCAATGCTCGCCGTCGCGGCCCTGCTCAGCGCCCGCGAGCTCAGCGCCGGCGCCGCCCTGGTCGCCGCCGTCGCCACCAAGGCCTCCGCCGCCTTCCTCGCCCCCTTCGCCCTCCTCGGCGCCGAAGCCAGATCGCGATTCCTGGCCGGAGCGGCAGGGACGGCGACGGCCCTCGTCGTGGCGGCGTGGCTCGCGTTCGGCTGGGACTGGCTGGACGGGTTCGGGCTCGCCGGAGAGAACCAGGACCGCACCAGCTACATGAGCATCCCGATCACCGCCGCCCGGCTGACCGGCCTCGACCCCGACGCCGTCCGCCTCGCCGCCGCGATCCTCTTCGCCGCCGCCGTCACCTACCTGCTCGCCTGGACCTGGCGCGGCGGCGACTGGATCCGCGCCGCCGCCTGGGCCGCCCTCGCCCTCCTCCTGGCCACCTCCTGGCTCCTCCCCTGGTACCTGATCTGGGTATTGCCCCTAGCTGCCATCTCGAGAGACCGCCCCCTCCAACTCCTAACCCTCGCCCTGACGGCCTACCAGCTAGGAGCCCGAATCCCCCTCTGACAAGAGGTAGGACGGCGGCGCTCGAAGGAGGGACGGGCACCCCCGGAACGTCTTGTACTTCTCGGGCAGGCGATCCTAGGACTGCAGACCACGACCCACCCGAGCAAGTTAAGTGGAGGGGGTGCCCGTCCCTCCACCCGCCGCCTGTCTTTCCGCCTCTTCCTCCTCAGGAGACGGATGCAGGATCCCCGTGTGGATGCTCCACCCCTCACGCCGCCCCAGCGCCGTGACCGCCGCGACATAGATCAGTTCGGCGGCGGTCATCACACCGCGGACGGCGATCGCGATCAGCGAGCCGAGGGCGAAGCTCCGGCCCGGCAGCGCCGCCTTCACCGCCCAGGCGAAGGCGGCGTCTTTGACCCCCAGCCCCGCCGGGGCGACGATCGAGAGCAGCGCCGCGAAGTAGCCGATCGCCTGCGCCGAGCCGACCAGGAGCACGTTCTCGCCCGTAAAGGGGATGAAGGTGACCGAGCGGGTGACGCAGTAGATCCCCAGCGCCACCACCACCCAGTTGAAGGTGTAGAAGGCGATCAGGCCGATCACGTCGCGCGGCGAGATCACCGCCGGCAGCGGCTCCCGCCCGAGCGCCCGCAGCGCCCTGTTCGTCAGCGGACCGAAGATCCGCGGGTGCAGCAGCGCCATCGCCGCCGGGATCAGCAGCAGCACCGCCCATCGGTACGGCTCCCCCTGCAGGTCGGGGTGGTTGATGATGAAGTAGGCCGCGACCACCATCGCGGAGGTGGCCGAGATCGCCTGTTCGTAGACGATGCTGGCGATCGTCATCCGGCGCGGGATGCCGGCTTTTTCGGAAAGCAGCACCCGCCCCAGCACGTACAGGACGCTGCCCGGCACGTAACGGGCGAGCATCGGCTGTCCCCAGGCCACCTGGGCGCGGCCGAAGCCGATCTGGTAGCCGAGGGAGCGCAGGATCAGGTCCCAGCCGAAGGCGCTGAGGACGAAGAAGCCGGGGAGGATGACGATCGCCGGGATCAGCCAGCCGAGGTGGAAGTGGACGCCTTCGCTCTGGATCTCCGACCACTGGCGGATGACCGTGAGCACCAGGAAGCCAAAGATGAGCAGCACGAGGCCGACCTGGAGAGCGAGGCGGACCTTGCGGCTGCGTGGCGGCTTCTTCCCCACCCTCGACCCGACCTCGCCCACACGGTGCAGGAATGGCTGGCGGCGCTCCACGTTCGTCGCACCTTAGTGCCACTTGTCTGGGATAGTCGCGTGATGGGCGAGTTCGAGCTGCTGGCCAAGCTCCGCGAGCGTCTCCCCCAGGATGGGCCCCGGGTGAAGCTCGGCAGCGGCGACGACGCCGCGGTCACCGTTCCCGGCGGCGCCACCGCCACTTCGGTCGACGCGATCGTCGAGGGCGTTCACTTTCGCCGCGAGGAGGCGGGGCTGCGCACGGTCGGGCGCAAGGCCCTGGCCACCGCCCTCTCGGATCTTGCGGCGATGGGTGCAGAAGCGGGTGAGGCCTACGTCGTGCTCGGCGCCCCCGCGGACCTCTCGGAGGACGCCTTCCTCGAGCTCCTCGACGGGCTCCTCGAGATCGCGGCGGAGACCGGCACCACGCTGGCCGGCGGCGACCTCACCCGCGCCCCGGCACTGAGCCTGGCGGTGACGGTCGTCGGCCACGCGCGCAGCCCGGAGCAGCTGATCACCCGCGCCGGTGCCCGGCCCGGCGACCTCCTCGTCCTCACCGGTGAGATCGGCGGCGCCGCCGCCGGGCGGCTCCTGCTCGACGATCCAGACCTCGCCGGCGCGGTCGAGACGACCACCGCCGGTCGTCTCCGCGCCCGCCAGACTGACCCCACCCCGCGCCTGCGGTCCGGCCGCGCCCTCGCCGCCGCCGGCGCCCGGGCGCTGATCGACCTCAGCGACGGCCTCGACGCCGACGCCGGCCACGTCGCCGCGGCGAGCGGCGCTGCCCTGCGCATCGACGCCGGCTCCGTTCCCCTCGCCAAGGGGGTGGCGGAGGTTGCCGCGGCGGTGGGCCGGGATCCTCTCGAACTGGCGGCCTCGGGAGGGGAGGACTACGAGCTCCTCGCCGCGCTCCCGGCGGACAGGCTGACCGAGGCCTCGACCCGGATCGGGGAGGCGGCGGAAACGACCCTGACCCCGATCGGCGAGGTCGGAGCGGGTGAGGGGGTCGAGATCAGGCTGCCCGGGGGTGGGCGGCTGGAGGCTCCGGGGTTTGACCATTTTCGGGAGCCGTAGCGTGGATTCCGGTCAGCAGCTCGCGGACGCCGCGGCGGCTCAGCATCGCCATCGCCACCTGTGCGGGGTCCGGTTTATAGGTGCCGGATTCGACGCGTGATTTGAGTTCCTGGGGCTCCATCGCCTTCGCGGTCATTATCGGCCTCGGTACCCAGATCCTTAGTTCTTAGTACTCGCACATGCGTCCAAACAGGCGCGATTACTACCCTTGAGCAGGTGCCGAACGGATCTACCCGCATCCTCCTCGTCGACGACGAGCAGTCGATTCAGCAGCTGCTCAGCTACCCGCTGCGCAAGGACGGCTACCACGTCACCTCCGCCCTCGACGGCCATGAAGCCCTGCGCCGCTTCGAGGAAGGGCGCTTCGACCTGGTCATCCTCGACCTGATGCTGCCGCAGATGGGCGGGGTCGAAGTCTGCCGCCAGCTGCGCTCGCGCAGCCAGGTGCCGATCATCATGCTGACCGCGAAAGGCAGCGAGACCGACAAGGTGGCCGGGCTCGAGGTCGGCGCCGACGACTACATCACCAAGCCCTTCTCGATGCGCGAGTTCCGCAGCCGGGTGAAAGCGGCGCTGCGGCGGTCGCGGATGGGCGGCGGCGAGGCCGTCGCCACCGGCGCGATCGACTCCGGTGAGCTGACGATCGACTTCGACCGGCGCATGGTCACCCTCGCCGGCGAGGAGGTCAAAGTCACCTACGTCGAGTTCGAGATCCTCGGCGCCCTCGCCCGCTCGCCGGGCCGCGTCCTCACCCGCGAGACCCTGCTCGAGCACGTCTGGGGCGACTCCGACTACCGCGACCCGCGCACCGTCGACGTCCACATCCGCCACCTGCGCGAAAAGCTGGAGCGGGACCCCAAGGAGCCGGAGTACCTCTTCACGGTGCGCGGGGTCGGCTACCGGTTCAAGGAGTAGCCCGTGCGGGAGCTCCGGCTCAGCGACCTCGCCAGTCGGATCACCGTGATCGCGGTCGCGATCGCGGTCGGCGCCACCGCCGTCGTCTATCTCTACGCGGTCGCGATCGGCGGCGCCGCCAGCGGCGACTCCGAGGTCAAGCTGCAGATCCTCGTCGGCGGCCTGATCGCCACCGCCCTCGCTGCGGCGATCGGCCTCTACTACACCCGGGCCGCGGCAAACAACATCGAGCGACTGCAGGAGGCTGCGCGCAAGGTCGCCGACGGCAACTTCGAAACGACCATCCCCGTCGCCTCGGTCGGCCAGCTCGGCCAGCTGGCCCGCACCTTCAACGAGATGCAGCGGCGCCTGGCGGAGCTGGACAGCGCCCGCAAGCAGTTCATCGCCAACGCCTCGCACGAGCTGCGCACGCCGATCTTCAGCCTCGGCGGCTTCGTCGAGCTGCTCGAGGACGAGGACCCGAGCCCGGAGGAGCGGGCCGAGTTCGTGCGCACGATGCGCCGGCAGATCGAGCGCCTGACGAAGCTGACCACGGACCTGCTCGACCTCTCGCAGCTCGACGCGGGAGCCGTGGTGATGAACGCCGGAGCGGTGGACCTCACCGCTCTGGCCCGCGAGGTGACCAAGGAGTTCGGCGCCCGCGCCGAACTCCGCGGATCGCGCCTGGAACTTCGCTCGCCCCCCGTACCGGCCATCGCTCTGGGCGACCCTGATCGGGTGCGTCAGATCATCCGTATCCTGCTTGACAACGCCCTCACCCACACTCCCGAGGGCACCGACGTCACCGTGACCACCTACTCCGCAAACGGCCGTGCCGAGCTGACCGTCTCCGACGCGGGGACGGGGATTCCGCAGCGGGTGCAGAAGCGGATCTTCGAGCGCTTCTACACCGCCGACAAGGCAGGCGGCTCCGGGCTCGGGCTGGCGATCGCCACCGAGCTGGCGCAGCGGATGCAGGGCGAGATCACGATCAGCTCCAGCCGCCGCTTCACCGCCTTCACGCTGGACCTGCCGCCCGGTCGCCGCGACCCGGTCCCCGCCCGCCCCTCCCGCGCCGCCGCGGGGGCCGGAGCATGAAGCGGCTGGTCCCTCTCCTCGCGCTGCTGCTCTGCCTGGCGCTGCTCGCCGGCTGCGGCTCGGAGGACGGCGGCTCGGAGGGCCGCTCCGGCTACGGGGGCGGCTCCTCCGCCGTAGCCGAGGACACGCAGCCCGAAGTGATCGTGGAGACCTCCAGCCCCGGCTTCGACGCCGCGCAGATCTTCCGCGAGGCTTCTCCCGGCGTTGTCACGGTCCGCTCCGTCTTCAGCGACGTCGGCGCCGCCGAGGGCTCCGGCTTCGTCCTCAACGAGGACGGCGAGATCGTCACCAACGCCCACGTCGTCACCGACGAATCGAGCGGCGAGCGCAAGCCGGCTGAGCAGGTCTACGTCGAGTTCGCCGACCGCAACGTGGTCTCGGCCGAGATCGTCGGCTTCGATCCCTTCGTCGACGTCGCCCTGCTGCGCGTCAACCCGAACGGGTTCGAGCTGGACCCGCTCGAGCTCGGCGACGACCGCAAGCTGCGGGTCGGCCAGCCGGTCGCAGCGATCGGCAGCCCCTTCGGCGAGCAGCAGTCGCTCTCGGTCGGCGTGGTCTCGGCGACCGACCGAGCCGTCCAGTCGCTCACCGACTTCGAAATCTCCGGCGCGATCCAGACCGACGCGTCGATCAATCCCGGCAACTCCGGCGGGCCGCTGCTCGACGCGGGCGCCCGGGTGATCGGGATCAACCAGCAGATCGAGACCAACTCCGGCGCCAACGACGGGGTCGGCTTCGCGGTCCCGATCTCGTCCGTGGAGCGCTCGATCGAGCAGTTGCGCGAGGACGGCGAGGCCGAGTACGCCTACATCGGCGTCTCCAGCCAGCCGCTCTACCCGCAGCTCGCCCGCAAGCTCGGCCTCGACACCGACTTCGGCGGGCTGCTCTCCGACGTCGTCCCAGACGGGCCGGCGGAGCAGGCCGGGCTGAGGGGTGGCGACGACGAGCTGCGCTTCCAGGCCGGGCAGTACAAAACCGGCGGCGACGTGATCCTCGAGATCGACGGCCGCCAGGTGGTCGGCCCCGACGATCTGGCGATCCTCGTCGCCGAACGCAGCCCGGGCGAGAGGGTCACGCTGACGATCCTCCGCGGCGACGAACGCCGGCAGGTCGAGCTCACCCTCGGCGAGCGTCCCGACACCGTCTCCTCCCGCTAGCCAGCCGGGCAACGGCTGGACGCCGTGTCGCCGCCTATCTGTGTAGAACTCCTGCCTTGCTCCAGGAAGTCGCCCTCGGCCACAAGACCCTCACCGATTACACCCACATCGTCGGCAAAGAGCTGACGGAGCAGATCCGCGAGCTCGCGGAGCCGCTGAAAGGGAAGCGGGTCCTGCACGTCAGCGCCACCGCCTTCGGCGGCGGGGTCTCGGAGATCCTCTACACGCTGGTGCCGTTGATGCGCGACGTCGGCCTCGACGCGCACTGGCACGTGATCTTCGGCAAAGAAGAGTTCTTCAACGCGACCAAGCTCCTCCACAACTCGCTGCAGGGGGCCGAGGAGACCCTGAGCGAGGAGCAGTGGGAGATCTTCGACGAGATCAACCGGATCAACGCGGAGGGGCTGCAGGGCGAGTGGGACGTGGTGATCGTCCACGACCCGCAGCCGATCGGGCTGCGGCGTGGCGCGCTCGCGAAGGGCGAGAAGTGGATCTGGCGCTGCCACATCGACCTCTCGACCCCGAACCCGGCGCCGATCGCGCGCCTGCTGCCGATGATCGAAGAGTACGACGCGAGCGTCTGGCACCTCGAGGACTACGTGCCCGACGGGATGGGCGAACACCGCGAGGCGGTGCGGATCATGCCGCCGGCGATCGACCCGCTCTCGCCGAAGAACATGGCCTTCTCCCCCGAGGACGCGGCCTTCGTCTGCCGCCAGTTCGGGATCGACGTCGACCGGCCGCTGATCACCCAGGTCTCCCGCTTCGACCCGTGGAAGGACCCGATCGGCGTCATCGACGCCTACCGGGAGGTGACCCAGCAGGTGCCCGAGGCGCAGCTGGCGATGGTCGGCTCGATGGCCACCGACGATCCCGAGGGGATGGAGTACTTCCAGAAGACCTTCGAATACGCCGACGGCGACGAGGACATCAAAATCCTCAGCAACCTCAACAACGTCGGCGCGATCGAGGTCAACGCCTTCCAGTCGCAGTCGGACGTCTGCTTGCAGAAGTCGATCCGCGAGGGCTTCGGCCTCACCGTCACCGAGGCGCTGTGGAAGGGGCGGCCGACCGTGGCCGGCAACGTCGGCGGCATCCCGCTGCAGATCGAGGACGGCGTCAGCGGCTTCCTCGTCAACTCGCCCTCGGAGTGCGCGCAGCGCTGCATCGACATCCTCCGCGACCCCGGCCTCGGCAAGCAGCTCGGTCGCCAGGGCAAGGAGCATGCGCGGCGGCAGTTCCTCACCCCGCGCCTGCTGCGGGACTGGCTCGAGCTGTTCGGCGACCTCGACGCCTGACGGCGCAACCGACCATCTAGTCTCTGCGGCGTGGAATCCTCGCCGCTGATCATCGTCTCGAACCGGGGCCCGCTCCAGTTCGACCGCGACGAGAACGGCGAGCGCACGGTGCGGCGCGGGGGCGGCGGCCTGGTCACCGCCCTCTCGGGCCTCGTCTCCCACCGGCAGGCGCTCTGGATCGCCTCGGCGATGACCGAGGAGGACGTCGCCGTCTCCAGCGAAGCGGGCGGGCCGGTCGAGCAGGAGCTGGACGGGATCGAGTACCGCGTCCGCCTGGTCGGCAGCGACCCCGACGCCTACGACCGCTTCTACAACGTGATCGCCAACCCGATCCTCTGGTTCATCCAGCACTACCTCTGGGACATCTCCAACGCGCCGGACATCCGCCAGCAGGAGATCGACGCCTGGGACTACGGCTACCAGGCGGTCAACCAGGACATCGCCCGCGCCGTCTTGGCCGAGATCGAGGGGCAGGAGCGACCGCTGGTGATGCTCCACGACTACCACCTCTACACGGCGCCGGGGATGATCCGCGCCGAGCGGCCCGACGTCTTCCTCCACCACTTCGTCCACATCCCCTGGTCGCAGCCGGACAGCTGGCGGATCCTGCCGACGCGGGTCCGCAACGCGATCTACGAAGGGATGCTCGCCAACGACATCATCGGCTTCCACACCCACGCCTACTGCATCAACTTCCTGCGCTGCTGCGACGAACTGCTCGAGGACGTCGAGGTCGACTACCACGCGACCGAGGTGCGCCACGCCCGCGGCAAGACGCTGGCCCGCGCCTACCCGCTGGGGATCGACGCGCAGCGGCTGGAGCGGGCGGCGGCCTCGCCCGAGGTGGCCGAGGCCGAGCGCGAGGTGCTCGAGCGGCGGCGCCAGCACCTGATCATCCGCGTCGACCGCGCCGACCTCTCGAAGAACGTGCTGCGCGGCTTCACCGCCTTCGACACCTTCCTCACCCAGCACCCCGAGTTCCGCGAAAAGGTCACCTTCATCGCCCACCTGCAGCCCTCGCGCCAGGACGTCCCCGAGTACGCCGAGTACCTGGAGCGGATCGAGGCGCTGGTCGCGGTCGTCAACCACCGCCACGGCACCACCGACTGGATGCCGATCGACCTGAAGATCTACGAGAACTTCTACGACGCGGTCGCCCGCTACAAGCACTTCGACCTGCTGATGGTCAACTCGATCTTCGACGGCATGAACCTGGTCGCCAAGGAGGCGCCCGCGGTGAACACCAGGGACGGAGTCCTGATGCTCTCCGAGAACACCGGCTCCCACCAGGAGCTCTTCGACTACGTGCTCTCGGTCAACCCCTTCGACATCCAGGAGCAGGCCGACGCGATCTACCGGGCGCTGACCATGGACCCCGAGCAGAAGCGCAGCTGGTCGCAGGGCCTGAAGGAGATCATCTTCTCCCACAACCCCGGAGACTGGGTGGACGACCAGCTGCAGGACATCGAAGACGCGCGCAAAGCCCGCAGCTAAGGGGGAGAGAACAGGGCCTCCCATCCCTTGGACGGGGGTGGGGACGATGCGAGTCCGGTGGAGCGGTGCGGGGAAGGTGGCGGTCGTCGCCATCGCGGCCCTGCTCGCCCTGCAGGCGCTGCCGGGCCTCCTCCGCCCTCCCGAGCCGCCGCCGCTGCCCGCAGACGTCGGCCTGCCGCGGGGGGCCCGAACCGCGGAGCCGCCCCCGGAGTTGCGGTTCGAAGGTCGGGCTATGCCCGACAAGGGAACCACGGGATTCGCGGCGACCGATGTGATTCGCAGCGGGCCGCGACAGCGCCACCGAAAACCGAGGCGATCGCCGAGGCGGGTCCAGACTTCCAATCCGTCACCGCCGTCCGCACCTGCCTCGCCGCCGCCGGTCACCGACGAATCGCCAGGGGTTGCCGCTCCGCCGCCTCCTGTCCCGTCGCCTCCCGGCGACGGCTCGGAGGAGTTCGCACCGCGCTAGCGCCAGCCCGTCGCTATAGTCCTTCGCCGTTTTGGCAGCACCACGTGAATACGAGCTGGTCCTGATGCTGGACCCCCAACTCGACGCCGGCGCGCGCGACGCCCTGGCGCAGGATGCCCGTGGCCAGATCGAGGCCAAAGGCAGCCTCAAGCAC
>DASUQZ010000040.1:0-4552 GCA_036280335.1 Solirubrobacterales bacterium | reverse complement strand
GTCAACGCCGAGCACGACTTCGAGCGCAACCGCGAGCGCTACTCGTTCCTCAAGTGGGGGCAGCACTCCTTCGACAACTTCCGCGTCGTCCCGCCGGCGCGCGGCATCTGCCACCAGGTCAACCTCGAGTACCTCTCCAAGGTCGTCTACAGCCGCGAGAACGGCGGAACCCTGCAGGCCTATCCCGACACCCTCGTCGGCACCGACTCCCACACGACGATGGTCAACGGGCTCGGCGTCCTCGGCTGGGGCGTCGGCGGGATCGAGGCCGAGGCGGCGATGCTGGGCCAGCCGATCTCGATGCTGCTGCCGCAGGTGGTCGGCTTCAAGCTCTCCGGCGAGCTGCCGGAGGGGGCGACCGCGACCGACCTCGTCCTCACCGTCACCGAGATGCTGCGCGAGCGCGGCGTCGTCTCCAAGTTCGTCGAGTTCTACGGCCCCGGGCTCCCCACCCTCGGGCTCGCCGACCGCGCCACCCTCGGCAACATGTCGCCGGAGTTCGGCTCGACCTGCGCGATCTTCCCGGTCGACGCCGAGACCCTGCGCTACCTCGACCTGACCGGGCGGCCGACCGAGACGATCGAGCTGGTCGACGCCTACGCCCGCGAGCAAGGAATGTTTCACGAGCAGTCCAGCCCGGACCCGGTCTTCTCGGAGACGCTGGAGCTGGACCTCGGCGACGTCGAACCGAGCCTGGCCGGCCCGAAGAGGCCGCAGGACCGGGTGCCGCTGGCCCGCTCCAAAGACGCCTTCCTGCAGGCGCTGGCCGAGCTGCAGCCCGACGCGGTCGAGGAGCGCGAGGTCAACCCGATCGACGAGGCCAGCATGGAGTCATTCCCCGCCTCCGACCCGCCCGCCGAGGACCACGACGACGAGAACGGCAAGCCGCAGCCGCCGGTGCGGATGGAGACGCCGACCGCCACCCTCGCCAACCGCCGCGGCGACGAGGTCGACGTCAGCATGGCCGACGGGACCACCTTCGAGCTCGACCACGGCAGCGTCGTCATCGCCGCGATCACCAGCTGCACCAACACCTCCAACCCGAGCGTGATGCTGGGCGCCGGCCTGCTCGCCCGCAACGCAGTCGAACGGGGCCTCGAGCGCAAGCCCTGGGTGAAGACCTCGCTGGCGCCCGGCTCGACCGTCGTCACCGAGTACCTGGAGAAAGCCGGGCTGACCGAGTACCTCGAGAAGCTCCAGTTCCACCTGGTCGGCTACGGCTGCACGACCTGCATCGGCAACTCCGGCCCGCTCCCCGACGAGATCGCCGCCGCGGTGGAAGAGAAGGACCTGACCGTCTGCGCGGTGCTCTCCGGCAACCGCAACTTCGAGGGGCGGATCAACCAGCACGTCAAGGCCAACTACCTGGCCAGCCCGCCGCTGGTCGTCGCCTACGCGCTGGCCGGCCGGATGGACATCGACCTCGCCGAGGAGCCGCTCGGCGAGGGCTCCGACGGCGAGCCCGTCTACCTGCGCGACGTCTGGCCCGACGCCGACGAGATCAAGCGCGTGGTCGGCGACTCGGTCGCGGCGGAGATGTTCGCCCGCAACTACGCCGAGGTCTTCGAGGGAGAGGAGAGCTGGAACGCGGTCGACGTCCCCGAGGGGGACCGCTACGACTGGCCGGACTCCACCTACGTGCGCCGCCCCAGCTTCTTCGAGGAGATGCCGGCCGAGGCCCCCGGCGTCGAGCCGATCGCCGGCGCCCGCGCCCTCGCCCTGCTCGGCGACTCGATCACCACCGACCACATCTCCCCGGCCGGCGCGATCAAACGCGACAGCCCGGCGGGGCGGTGGCTGACCGACCAGGGCGTCGAGGTCAGGGACTTCAACTCCTACGGCTCGCGCCGCGGCAACCACGAGGTGATGATCCGCGGCACCTTCGCCAACATCCGCCTCCGCAACCAGCTGGTCGACCGCGCCGGCGGCTACACCCGCCACTTCCCCGACGGCGAGGAGACGACGATCTACGACGCCGCGATGGCCTACGCCGACGAAGGCGTGCCGCTGGTCGTTCTCGCCGGCAAGGAGTACGGCTCCGGCTCCTCCCGCGACTGGGCGGCGAAGGGGACGAAGCTGCTCGGCGTCCGCGCCGTGATCGCCGAGAGCTTCGAGCGGATCCACCGCTCCAACCTGATCGGGATGGGGGTGCTGCCGCTGCAGTTCGCCGACGGCGAGAGCGTCGCCTCCCTCGGGCTGACCGGCGCCGAGACCTTCGACTTCGGCGACCTGGAGGAAGGGCGCGCCAAGCAGGTCACCGTCACCGCCCGCAGCGACGACGGCGAGGAGAAGCGGTTCGAAGTGACCGTGCGGCTCGACACGCCGAACGAGGTCACCTACTTCCTCAACGGCGGCATCCTCCAGACGGTGCTGCGCAAGCTCAAGGGGTAGGCGCAGCGGGGCCGCGGGAGGCAGGGGGGTCCGCGCGACCCACACTGCACCTGCGCGTCGGTAGCCAGGGAGGGATGCCGACGCGGCCGTTCCCCCTGGCGGGACTGCCCTGAGGAACAGTCAGTACCTAGCTATACCGGCTCGTCCCCCCTCGGTCAAGCGGAATCGAGCGCTTTAACCGTGCTCGGTGGCACTTTTTTGCCGCGAAACCTGAGAACTCGGATGTACGGCTATTCCCCAGCCCTTGCGCTCGATCAACTCGATGCCGATCACACTGCCGACCGGGCCCGCCGGGGTGACGGTGGCGGCGAGCAGGGTGTAGGGCGTCTCCTTCCTGATGCAGGCGACCCAGATCAGCAGGCAGAGGGCGATGAAGCCGAGCCCGTGAGCCCAGCCGAAGATCATCGTCTCGGTCTCGAAGCCGGGCAGCAGCCAGAACGCCATCAGCCCGGCGAAGACGACCAGCTCGACCCAGGAGACCCGCTTCACCCAGACGAAGAGCTCGCCCGGGACGGGCTTTTCGAACGGCTTCCGTGCCACGGTCTCAGGCCCCGGGGGTGAGCGCGGTGAGGACGATGCGCTCCTGCTCCCGCGCGTGGGCGCCCGAGTAGCCCTCGCCCGGGCTGGCCCGGCCCTGGCGGCCGACGTAGGTGAGCCGGACCCCCTCGGGGAGGATGTCGGGCATCCGCCGCGACATCACCTTCCAGGCGCCCATGTTGCGCGGCTCCTCCTGGACCCAGGCGATCTCCTTCAGGTTCGGGTAGGAGGCGATCACCCGCTCCAGCTGTTCCTTCGCGAACGGGTAGAGGATCTCGACCCTGGCGATCGCGACCTTCTCGGCCTCGGCGCGGCGCTCGTTGGAGTCCATGTCGTAGTAGACCTTGCCGGTGCAGAGGACCAGCCGCTCGACCTTCTCCTTGCGCTCGGCGGCGGTGGGGTCGTCAAGGATGAACTGCAGTTCGCCGTCGGTGAGGTCCTCGATGGTGGCGGCGGCCTTCTCCAGGCGCAGCAGCCCCTTCGGGGTGAAGACGATCAGCGGCCGCGGCTTCTTGATCAGCGCCTGGCGGCGCAGCAGGTGGAAGTACTGGGCCGCGGTGGTGGGGTTGGCGATGCGGATGTTGCCCTCGGCGCCGAGGGCGAGGAAGCGCTCGATCCGGGCGCTCGAGTGCTCCGGGCCGGAGCCCTCGTAGCCGTGCGGGAGCAGCAGGGTCAGCCGGCTCGTCTGCCCCCACTTCGACTCGCCGGCGACGATGAAGCTGTCGATGATCACCTGCGCGGCGTTGGCGAAGTCGCCGAACTGCGCCTCCCAGAGGACCAGCGCGCTCGGGCTCGCCGCCGAGTAGCCGTACTCGAAGCCCAGGCAGGCGGTCTCCGAGAGGGGGCTGTTGTAGAGCTCGAACGGGGCCGAGGCGTCCTCGAGGTGCTGCATCGGCGTGTATTTCAGGCCGGTGTTCTCGTCGTGGAGGACGAGGTGGCGGTGGGAGAAGGTGCCGCGCTCGGTGTCCTGGCCGGTGAGGCGGATGTGGACGCCCTCGGTCAAAAGCGAGGCGAAGGCCAGCGCCTCGGCCTGGCCGTAGTCGACCCCGCCCCCCTCGAGGGCGTCGGTCCGCTTCGAGAGCGGGCGGCGCAGCTTGCGGTGGACGTTGAAGCCCTCCGGCGTGTTCAGCAGCGCCTGGTTGAGGCCGCGCAGCTTCCCGGCCTCGACCGCCGTGTGGACGGGCGGGCTGGCGGTGCGGTCGAGCAGTTCCCCGGTGCTGGTGGTGGCGCCGGTGACGGTCGGGTCCTCGTACTCGCCGGCTTCCATCTTCTCGCGCAGCTTCTTCAGCGCCTGCGACATCTCCCCGTGGCGTTCGTCGGAGACCTTGCCGACCTCCTCCGCGCTGACCGTCCCCGCTTCGGTCAGCTGCTCGGAGTAGATCTCCGAGACCGGCGGGTGCGACTTGATCTTCGCCGCCATCGTCGGCTGGGTGTAGGCGGGCTCGTCGGTCTCGTTGTGGCCGAAGCGGCGGTAGCCGATCACGTCGATGACGACGTCGCGGCACCAGCGGTCGCGGTAGGCCATCGCCAGCCGCATCGCCGCGACGCAGGCCTCGACGTCGTCGGCGTTGACGTGGATGATCGGCACGTTGAACCCCTTCGCCATGTCGGCGGCGTACGGGGT
>DASUQZ010000039.1:0-3551 GCA_036280335.1 Solirubrobacterales bacterium | reverse complement strand
CGTTGATGCCGGCCAGCTCGCGTTTCTCGGCGAGCACCTCGGGCGTTGCCATGTCAGTTGACCTCCAGGGTGATGGTGTCGTCCTCGACCGCGACCGGGAACGTGTGGACGGGCTGGAAAGCGGGGAGCGTCTTCGGCCTGCCCGTGCTGAGGTCGAAGAGGGAGCCGTGGCGCGGGCACTCGACCGTGCAGGCGGCCGGGTCGAACTCGCCCTCGGCGAGCGGCCCGTTGTCGTGGGAGCAGCGGTCTTCGATCGCGTAGAGGCTGCCCTCGCAGTTGAAGACACCGATCTTCTTCCCGTCGTGCTCGACCAGGCGCATCTCGCCCGGAGGCAGCTCCGCGGCAGGGCAGACGGGGACTTTGGTTCCTGCGGTGTCGGTCAAGAGGGTGGTGCTCCAGTTGCCGCGATAGCGGCCTAGTGCGGATCGAGACTTAATCCTACTTCTACGGTCGGATTTTAGCGGGGCGCCCGGGTGGGCAATCCACCGATAGCGATGACTTCGGCCCGCCAGCCTGGTCTTATCTACAGAACCGCCACGACGAAAGGATCCTGAAGATGAGCGAGAGGACCAGTTACGTGCCCGGAACCCCCTGCTGGGTGGACCTGGCGATGCCGGACTTCGAGGAGGCCGAGCGCTTCTACTGGGGCCTGTTCGGCTGGAAGATCCCCGAGCTCCCAGACTCCTCCGAAATGGGCGGCTACCGGCGGGCGAAAATGGGCAGCCACGACGTGGCGGGCGTGATGCCGCTGATGCAGGAGGGGCAGCCGCCCGCCTGGAGCACCTACATCTCCGTCGCCGACGCCGACGCGACCGCCAGGGCGGTCCAGGAGAACGGCGGAACGATGATCGCCGAGCCGATGGCGGTCAGCGGGTACGGCCGCCTCGCCCTCTTCACCGATCCCGAGGGCACCTTCTTCGGGGTCTGGGAGCCGGGCACGTTTGCCGGCGCCGAACTCGTGAACGAGAAGGGCACCGTCGGCTGGAACGAGCTCAACACCCGAGACCCCGAGCGGGCCAAGCAGTTCTACGGCGCCGTCTTCGGCTGGGAGGCGCACGAGCACGACATGGGGGAGATGGGCACCTACGTCCAGTGGCACCTGGGCGACAGGCGCGTCGGCGGCATGCTCGACATCCGCGACCGCGTCCCCGCCGAGGTGCCCTCGCACTGGCTCGTCTACTTCGGCAGCGTCGACACCGATGAGGCCGTGGCCAAAGTCGGGGAGCTGGGCGGCGAGGTCATCTTCGGCCCGCTGGACATCCCCGCCGGCCGCTTCGCCGTCGTCCGCGACAGCTTCGGCGCCTTCTTCGCGCTGATGCAGCCGAGCGAGGCGACGATCGCCCGCGCGGAGGAGGAAGGGCTCGCCTGACTTCACCGAGTCCGCGAAAAAGCACCCTATACGTGCTTTTTCGCGGACTCGCTAAATCTGCCCGAGGTCGGCGACCGCTTCGCCGGGGTCGCCGACCTCGCCCTCGTCCTCCCATTCGGCGGGTTTGCCGAGGGAGGCGCTCTTCACGACCTTCAATCCCAGCATCGCGCACTTCATGCGCGTCGCCGAGATCTCGATTCCGAGCAGCTCGAGGACGAAGTCTTTCGGCAGCCGCAGCAGCTCCTCGCGGCTCATCCCGACCAGCTCGTCGGTCAGCAGGGAGGTGGCGGCGGTGGAGATCGCGCAGCCCTTGCCGTCGAAGGCGATCTCGGCGACCCGATCGTCCTCGTCGAGCTTGATCGTCACGTGCTGCTCGTCGCCGCAGAACGGATTCGTGTCCTCGAACTCGAGGTCGGCGTCCTCGATGCGGCCGAAGTTGTGCGGCCGCTTGTAGTGCTCGAGGATCTGGTCGCGGTAGAGCTCGTCCATCAGAGACCGAACACCTTACGCGCGTCTTCCAGGCCCTCGACCAGCCGGTCGATCTCCTCGGTCGTCGTGTAGACGCCGAAGCTGGCGCGGGCCGTGGCGGCGATGCCGAGCCGGTCCATCAGCGGCTGGGCGCAGTGGTGGCCGGCGCGGACGGCGACGCCGTGGCGGTCGAGGATCTCGGAGATGTCGTGGGCGTGGATGCCCTCGATCTCGAAGGAGACGGGGCCGAGCCGGCCCTCGCCGCGCGGCGGCCCGAAGACGCGCAGCCCCGGCACCTCCGCCAGCTGCGCCAGCGCGTAGTCGGCGATCTGCTCCTCGTGGGCGCGCACCTGGTCCATCCCGACCGAGTCGAGCCAGCGCAGCGCCGAGGCCATCCCGATCGCCTGCGTGATCGCCGGCGTGCCGGCCTCGAAGCGCGCCGGCGGGTCGGCGTAGGTCGTGCCCTCCCTGGTGACCTTGCGGATCATCGAGCCGCCGCCGAGGAAGGGCGGCATCTCCCGCAGCAGGTCGAGCTTGGTCCAGAGCGCGCCGATCCCGGTCGGGCCGTAGAGCTTGTGGCCGGTGATCGCGTAAAAATCAATCCCGAGCTCGCTCATGTCCAAGGGGAGCTTCGGCGCCGACTGGGCGCCGTCGGCGAGCACCAGCGCTCCCGCCGCGTGAGCCTGGCGGGCGATCTCGGCGACCGGGTTCTCGGTGCCGAGCACGTTGGAGATGTGGGCGACCGCGACGAGCTTCGGCCCGCGCTCCAGCAGCGCCGCATAGGCGTCCATGTCGAGCAGTCCCTCGTCGTCGACCGGGACCCAGTCGATCTCCGCCCCGGCCCGCTCGGCCAGCTGCTGCCAGGGGACGATGTTCGAGTGGTGCTCCATCTCGGTGAGGACGATCCGGTCGCCGGCGCCGACGTTGGCGTCGCCCCAGGCCCGCGCGACGAGGTTGATCGCCTCGGTCGCGTTGCGGACGAAGATCACCTCGCGCCGGTCGGCGGCGCCGATGTGGTCGGCGACCGTGGCCCGCGCCCCCTCGTAGGCTTCGGTCGCCTCGGCCGAGAGGGTGTGGGACCCGCGGTGGACGTTGGAGTGGTGGCGCCGCTCGTAGCGGTCGACCGACTGGATCGAGGCCAGCACCCGCTGGGCGCTGGCGCCGCTGTCGAGGTAGGCGACCGGGCGGCCGTTGACCTCCCGCTCCAGCGCCGGGAAGGCGGCGCGCACCTTCTCGACGGAGAACGGCGCTGCCGCGGAAGAGCTCTTGGCGCTCACCGGCTCCATCGTGTCGAGGCTAGGCAGGGGCGCCTGCCTCAACCTCCTCCTTGATCCAGCCGTAGCCTTTCTCCTCAAGCACGCCGACCAGCTCCGGGCCGCCCTGCTTGACGATCCGTCCCTGGTACATGACGTGGACGAAGTCCGGCTTGACCATGTGGAGGATGCGCTGGTAGTGGGTGATGATCAGCACGCCCATGTCAGGCCCGGCGAACTTGTTGACGCCTTCGGCGACGATCCGCAGCGCGTCGATGTCGAGCCCCGAGTCGGTCTCGTCGAGGATCGCGATCTCCGGCCGCAGCAGCGCCAGCTGCAGCAGCTCCATCCGCTTCTTCTCGCCGCCGGAGAAGCCGTCGTTGAGGTAGCGGCTGGAGAAGTCTTTGGGGATGTTCGCCAGCTCCATCGCCTCCTGGGCGGTGCGGGCGAAGTCTTTGATC
>DASUQZ010000038.1:0-2806 GCA_036280335.1 Solirubrobacterales bacterium | reverse complement strand
CGCCGGGCCGGGTCCCCGCAGGAGGATCGCGAACGGCGCCGTCTCGCCGAAGTGCTCGCGGAGGATCTCGTTGCTGCGCGAGGATTCGGTGCCGGGGACGTCGAGCGTGGTCGGGTCGAGCCGGTCCTCGGTCCCGGTCCCGATCACCGCCAGCACCGCCAGCACCGCGGCGACGATCAAGAGCACGCTGCGCGGGTGGCGCAGGAGCAACGGCTCCTCGCGCCTCGGCCCTCTCCTCAGGGACCCTTTCCGTCCCCTGCCGGTCCTCCTTCCCACGACTGGTAGTTTGGCGGTAAGGGAACCGGGAGGGAGGATCTTGTGCGGAAGACTTTGTTAAGAGCGCAGGTAGTGGCGGTGGTGGCGATGCTCGTGCTCGCCGCCTCGGCGGTGGCGATCAGGCTCGAGACGGGGAACATCGTCGTCACGACCGACGGCGGCTTCACGCCGACGACGCTGCCGAAGAAGAAGTTCGCGCCGATCAAGCTGCACGGCTTCGGCAAGATCGACACCAAGGACGGCTCGCCGCCGCCGATCCTGGAGACGGTGACGATCTGGTTCGACAAGCACGGCAAGGTGGAGACGCGCGGGCTGCCGACCTGCACGAAGGGCAAGCTGGCCGCGACCACCGTCCCGCAGGCGCGCAAGCTCTGCCCGGGCGCGATCGTCGGCAAAGGCCTCGGCAAAGCCGTGGTGATCTTCCCCGAACAGCCGCCGATCCCGGCCTCCTCGGCGCTCACCCTCTTCAACGCGAAGCCGAAGGGCGGCAACCCCGTGGTCCTGGTGCACGCGCACCTGACCGTGCCGGCGCCGACGACCTTCGTCGTCCCGATCGTGATCGAGAAGGTGAACAGCGGCCGCTACGGATTCAAAACCGTCGGGAAGATCCCGAGAATCGCCGGCGGCTCGGGGATCCCCCTCTACGCGCGCCTCAAGGTCGGGCGCGAATGGAAGTACAAGGGGAAGACGCTGAGCTACGCCAACGCCAGCTGCCCGGACGGGCGCCTGCAGGCAAAAGGCGAATTCGAGTTCAAAGACGACACCTTCCTCCAGGGTTCTGTGTTCAAACGGTGTACCGGCAGGTAGACGCCGGCACCGACCCCCGGAGGAGCGATTGAGACACCCGTTTCGCAGAGCCGCCGTTCTCGCCATGATCCTGGCGACCGGCGCCTGCGCGACGGCGTACGCGATCGTCGCCGAAATCGGGCCGAACTACGTCAGCTCGACGGTGACCATGCAGCCGCGCGAGCTGCCCCGCAACGGCGGCGCCCCGATCAGCCTCACCAGCATCACCCGGATCGGGACCAGGGACGGGTCGACGCCGCCGACGCTCGACACGCTCGAGTTCCTGATCGACAAACACGGCTTCGTCAACGCGAAGGCCTTCCCGACCTGCACGATGGAGAAGCTCGAGGACACGACGCCCGCGCAGGCGCGCAAGCTCTGCGCCCGGGCGCTGGTCGGCAAGGGCACGGGCAAGGCGCTGGTCGTGATGCCGGGCCAGGCGCCGTTCCGGATCAGCTCGCCGATCTCCTTCTTCAACGGGCCGCGGAGCGGCGGCCGGCCGACGCTGATCGCGCACGGCTATGAGACGGTGCCGGCGCCGAAGACCCTGCTGGTGCCGATCGTGATCGAACGGGTTTCGAAAGGCCGCTACGGCTTCCGCGTGCGGGTCGAGATGCCGGCGATCGCCGCCGGGTTCGGCGTGCCGACGCTCGCCGAAGCGACGATCGACGGCGTCCGCAAACGCAAAGGCAAGAAGGTCGGCTACATCAACGCCCGCTGCTCGGGCGGCCGGCTCCAGGTCGACGGCTCGCTCAGGTTCACCAACGGGGACTTCTTCCCCGCGACCCTGACCTCGCCATGTCACCTGCCAAGGTAGCCAGGCTCCTCCTTCCCGCCCTCGCGGTGACGGCGCTGGTCGCCGTCGCGGTCGCCTCGGCCGGCGGCGCCCTCGTCGAAGTCAACAACCTCGTCCTCCGGGCCGACGGCGATTTCCAGCCCAAGCTGCTGCCCCGCCGCGCCCACGCCCCGATCGAGTTCCAGGGCCGCGTCGACATCGCCGCCAGGAGCGGGGGCGCGCCCTCGCCGCTGCAGCAGGCCCTGATCGACTTCGACAGCGACGGGCGGCTCAGCGTCGGGGGCCTGCCGACCTGCACGCCCGAATCGATCGCCGCCGCCGGCACCACGGAAGCGCGGCGGATCTGCAGAGGCGCGATCGTCGGCAGCGGCGAAGTGCGGGCGCTGGTCTCGCTCGAAGGGGGGCCGGTGGAGGCGCGCTCGCCGCTGACGATCTTCAACGGGCCGCGCCTGGAGGGAAAGCCGACGGCGGTCCTGCACGCCCGCACCACCGTGCCCGCCGTCCAGACCTACGCGATCGTCGTCCCGATCGAAAAGCGGCGCGGCGCCTTCCGCTACCGCGCCCGGCTCGACGTCCCGCCGATCGCCGCCGGCCTCGGCGCCCTCACCCACGTCGACGTCGAGATCGGCCGCCGATACCGCGCCGGCGGCAAGGCCCGCAGCTACGTCTCCGCCCGCTGCAGCGACAACATCCTCCGCACCCACGGCCGCTTCACCTTCGCCGACGGCACCATCATCGACGGCTCGGTCGAAAAATATTGCCGTTTCAAATAGCCGCGCCGCCCCCTGCCCGAGCTCGCGACCTTCCTATAATGGCCCGTCCACGGGCCGTTAGCTCAGTTGGTAGAGCAGGAGACTCTTAATCTCAAGGTCGAAGGTTCGAGCCCTTCACGGCCCACTATTCGCCCAGGCCAGGGACACCGCTGAGGCTGCTGCCGCCGAGCGGGTT
>DASUQZ010000037.1:0-5104 GCA_036280335.1 Solirubrobacterales bacterium | reverse complement strand
CTCGCCCGAGGAGCTGCGCCTGCTGATCTCGCGCGGCGCCCAGCGCGGCCGCCTCGATCCCGGTGAGGCGGGGATGCTGGGCGGCGTCTTCCACCTGCACGAGCAGGAGGCCCGCGAGGTGATGACGCCGATCCCGGCGGTCGTCACCGTCGACGCCTCCGAGACGGTCGAGGCGGCGCTGCGGCGCTGCGTCACCTCCGGCCACACGCGCCTGGTCGTGATCGAGGACGAGAACCCCGATCGGGTGAAGGGGATCGTCCACAACAACAGCCTCGCCCGGCTCTACATGAGCGAGGGGCCGGAGGCCTCGATCGACACGGTGGTCCGCGAGGTCCTGATCGTCCCCGAGACGCGGCCCCTCGACGACCTCCTGCGCGACCTGCAGGTGCAGCGGACCTCGCTGTCGGTGGTCGTCGACGAGTACGGCCGCACGGTCGGGATCGTCACCGTCGAGGACATCCTCGAGGAGGTGGTGGGGGAGATCGAGGACGAGACCGACCCGCGCGCCTCGGCGCTGCGCAAGCTGACCAACGGCGACTGGTTCGTCCGCGGCCACGTCTCGCTCGGCGACCTCGCCGACGCCGGCATCGAGCTGCCGGTCGACAGCGACTCCTACAACTCGGTCGGCGGCTACGTCTTCGGCGAGCTCGGCCGGCTGCCGAAGCGCGGCGACTCGATCGTCGCCGACGGCTACACGATCCGGGTCGAGGCGGTGCGCGAGAACCGGATCGAGGCGGTCCGGATCAGCGGCGGTTCCGTCCGCCCCGCCGCCTAACTTCATCGAGCAACCCGCTACCGCTCGAATGTTGGAGGTACCGCATGTGGGTTGTACGCCTCACCGACAAGCAGCTCGAGGTCCTGAGGGCGCTGCTTCGCTCCGAGGAGCACCTCGGCCCGGCGCTGAAGGGCGCGCTCGAGGCGCTTGACCTGGCGCGTTGGGACGATCTGCCGGACGCCGAGCTCCCCTGGGGCGAGGTGGAGACCGTCGCCCGCCGCCAGGGGATCTCAGAGGCAGACGTGATCTGGGATCTGTCCGGCAAGAGCAAAGCGGCCTAGCGGCCGCCGCCCTCAGTCGTAGCTGTAGAAGCCGGCGCCGGACTTGCGGCCCAGCTTTCCCTCGCCGACCATCTCGACCATCAGGCCCGGGGGCTGGCTTGCCGCCTCGCCGTTTTCGGCGTAGAGGGAGTCGCCGATGGCCTTGGAGACGTCGAGGCCGACGAAGTCGAGGAGGGCGAGGGGGCCCATCGGGTGGCCGGCTCCCAGCTTCATGCAGGTGTCGATCTCGCCGGCCTCCATGCCGGTCCGCTCCATCAGGCGGACGGCTTCGAAGAGGTAGGGGAAGAGCAGGCGGTTGACGACGAAGCCAGCCTGGTCGGGGACCTCGACCGCGGTCTTGCCCAGCGCGGCGGCCCAGGCGAGGATCTTCTCCCGCGAGTCGGCGGCGCCGTCGGGGATGCAGACCTCGATCAACTTCATCCGCGGCACCGGGTTGAAGACGTGGAAGCCGAACAGCTTCTCGGTGCCGGCCGCCTGGGCGATCTCGGCGATGCTGAGCGAAGAGGTGGTGGTGCCGATGTCGGCGTCGGGGCAGGCTTCGGAGATCGTGCTGAGGAGCTCGCCCTTCGGCCCGACTTCCTCGACGATCGCCTCGACGATGACATCGCAGTCGGCGAGGTCGTTCGGGTCGGTGGTGACCCGCAGCCGCGAGGGGTCGCCGCCCTCGATCTTGGCGCAGGCAGCGACCACTTTCTCCTCGGCGCGCCAGGCGGAAGCCTCGCTGCGCGCGAGCAGAATCGTGTCTGCGGTGGTGGTCGAGACCGCGGCAAGGCCGGTGGCAATCGCCCCGCTGCCCGCGATCCCCGGACTCGAGTAACCCTGGTTAGCGCTCATTGGCCGGGGCTTCTATCACGCGGGCGCGGCGCGATGACGCGCGGTCCCGGCAGCAGCCGATTCCTGGCTGATTGACCAGTCAGTCGGCTACCCTGAAGTGGAGGCAGCGCTCTGCGCGCCGAGAGATCTTCTTCAGAACGGAGGCTGGCGATGGGCAACGGCAACGGCAGGTTCGGAGGACGAGAGGTCGTCATCGTCGAGGCGGTCCGCACCCCGATCGGCCGCGGGCACCCGGAGAAGGGCTACTACAAGGACCTCCATGCCTCGAACCTCCTCGCCCGCACCTACAAGGAGCTGATCGAGCGCGCCGGCATCGACCCCGACGAGGTCGGCGACGTGATCGCCGGCTGCGTGCAGCAGTTCGGCGAGCAGGGCCTGAACATCGGCCGCAACGCCTGGCTCGAGGCCGGTCTCCCGCAGGAGGTGCCGGCGACGACGGTCGACCGCCAGTGCGGCTCCGCCCAGCAGGCGGTCAACTTCGCCGCCGCCCTGGTCGCCTCCGGCGTCCACGACGTCGCGATCGGCGGCGGGGTCGAGCACATGGGCCACATCTCCTTCGCCGACTCCTACAAGGTCATGGAGGAGCACGGGCTCGCCTTCTCCCCGGAGCTGATGGAGCGCTACGACCTGATCCCGCAGGGCCTTTCGGCGGAGATGATCGCCGACCAGTGGGAGATCCCCCGCTCCGAGCTCGACGAGCTCGGCGTCCGTTCCCAGCAGCTCGCCGCGCAGGCGACCGAGGAGGGCCGCTTCGAGCGCGAGATCGTGCCGATGCAGGTCAACGGCGACACCTACGCCACCGACCAGGGCCTGCGCGAGACGACGATCGAGGGGCTCTCGCAGCTGAAGCCCGCCTTCAAGGAGGACGGCAAGATCACCGCCGGCAACTCCTCGCAGGTCTCCGACGGCGCCGCCGCGGTGCTGCTGATGACCCGGGAGAAGGCCGACGAGCTGGGACTGAAGCCGCGGGCGCGGATCTTCGACCAGACCACCGTCGGCGTCGACCCGGTGATCATGCTGACCGGCCCGATCCCGGCCACCCGCAAGCTGCTTGAGCGCAACCGGATGACGATGGACGACATCGACCTGGTCGAGATCAACGAGGCCTTCGCCTCGGTGGTCGCCGCCTGGCGACGGGAGCTCGACCCCGACATGGACCGCGTCAACGTCAACGGCGGCGCGATCGCCCTCGGCCACCCGCTCGGCTCGACCGGCGCCCGCCTGATCACCACCCTGCTGCACGAGATGGAGCGCACCGACAAGGAGATGGGCCTGGTGACGATGTGCTGCGGCGGCGGCCTCGGCACCGGCACCCTGATCCAGCGGGTGTAGGACCGGGGTGCCGGGTAGGTTCACTGCCCTGTGCAACCCCGAGGTAGAGGAGACAACTTGAGCAAGGCATCTCTTGCGGTGCTGGCCGTTCTCGTGGCCATGGCGGCGCTCGTCGCCGGCTGCGGCGACGACGAGGGCGACACCACCGAGTCGCTGACGAAAGTCGAGTTCATCAAACAGGGCGATCGCATCTGCGAGAAAGGCAACGAACAGGCCAGAGCCGAAGCGGAAGAATTCGCCGAGGAGAACGGCTTCACGCTCGAAAAAGCCACCGACGAGCAGTTGGAAGAGGCGGTCGGCGAGGTGCTGGTCCCGAACCTGAACCAGCAGGCGGAGGAACTCGAGGCGCTCGGAGCCCCCGAGGGCGACGAGGAGCGGGTCGAGGAGATCATCGTCTCGCTCGAAGACGCGGCGGGCGAAATCGAAGACGAGCCGAGCCTCGCCTTCGAGGGCGAGGTCCTGAAAGAGCCGGGCGAACTGGCTGGGGACTACGGGTTCGAGGTCTGCGGCGAACAGTGACGCCCGGGGTCTCCTGGCCACCTGGCCAGGAGACCTCTATGCTGGCCCCCGATGGACCTGACGCTGTCGCCATCGGAGGAGCAGTTCCGCGACGAGGTTCGCACCTGGCTGCAGGAGAACCACCCGGGGCCCGAGCCCGAGGCCGGCCTCGACGAGGTGATGGCCTTCCGGCGCGAGTGGCAGCTGAAGCTGCACGAGGCCGGCTGGGCGGGGATCTCCTGGCCGCAGGAGTACGGCGGCCGCGGCGCGACGATGATCGAGCAGGCGATCTTCGCGGCCGAGGCGACGCGCCAGGAAGCCCCGGCGCCCGCCAACGTGCTCGGCCTGGCGATGGGCGGCCCGGTGGTCATCGCCCACGGCACCGACGAGCAGAAGGCGCGCTACCTGGAGCCGATCCTGACCGGCGAGGAGATCTGGTGCCAGGGCTTCTCCGAGCCCGAGTCCGGCTCCGACCTCGCCTCGCTGAAAACCCGCGCCGTCAAGGACGGCGACGAATGGGTGGTGACCGGCCAGAAGGTCTGGACGACCTTCGCCCAGTACGCGAAGTGGTGCATGCTCGTCGCCCGCACCGACCCCGACGCGCCCAAGCACCAGGGCCTCACCTACTTCCTGATGGACATGGAGCAGGAGGGGGTGCAGACCCGGCCGCTGGTCCAGATCACCGGCGAGGGGGAGTTCAACGAGGTCTTCTTCGAGGAGGCGCGGGTGCCCGACGCGAACGTCGTCGGCGGCGTCGGCAACGGTTGGGCGGTGGCGATCACGACGCTGATGAACGAGCGCGCCGGGCTCGCCTTCGGGGCGATCTCGCAGATCCAGAACAGCCTCGGCCGGCTCGCGAAGCTGGCCAGGGAGACCCGTGCGAACGGGGGTAGCACCGCCGATGACTCCTACTTCCGCCAGCGGATCGCCCAGCTCCACATCGAGGTGGAGACGATGCGGCTCAACGCCTACCGCGGCCTGACCAAGACGATGCAGTCGGGGATCCCGGGGCCGGAGGGCTCGCTCGGCAAGTGGCAGTGGGCCGACATCAACCAGGACCTGACCGAGCTGGCGCTGGAGATCGAGGGCGCCCACGCGGCGCTGATGCGCGGCTCCGAGCACGCGGTCGCCGGCGGCGCCTGGCAGTACGGCTTCCTCCGCTCCCGCGCCAACTCGATCGAGGGCGGGACGACGGACATCCTCAAAAACATCATCGCCGAGCGGGTGCTCGGCCTTCCCAAGCTGCGATAGAGGCAGCGGAGCGTCTTATTTAGCGGGAGCGTTTATCCATGTACTTCGACCTCACCGACGAGCAGCAGGCCATTCGCTCCACGGCGCGGGAGTTCCTCGCCGCCCGCTACAAGTCCGAGCGCATCCGCGCGCT
>DASUQZ010000036.1:0-5459 GCA_036280335.1 Solirubrobacterales bacterium | reverse complement strand
CCTACGACGCCGAGTACGTCGCGCTGGCTCAGATCCTCGGCTGCCGACTGGTGACGCTCGATGGAGCGCTGCGCCGGGGCGCAGATCGGCTCGGCTTCGTCGTGTCGCCGGCCGAGCTTTGAGTTAGCGCGCGCCGGGTTCATTCCGCTTCCTCCAGGGTCCGCTCGATGAGCTTGCGCGCCCGCGCCGAGCCGCGCGATGCCGCCGTGCGCAAGCGCCGCGGGGTGGTTATCCCTCGCTCCAAGGCCTGTCGGATCGCCATTTCGATTTGCTCGGGCTGGGTGCCGCCGGCGATGGCGTCGATGATCGTGCGCTCGGGGCGCGTCACCGGCAGGCCGGCGATCCGGCAGGTCTCCGACTTCTTCGGCGGCTCGTTCAGCGTGTGGAGTCGCACGCCGGGGCGTGGGCGCTGACCTCGCGCCGAGCGGGGCAGTGAGAGGTGAATAGCGCTGGGGATCACGTCAGAGAGTTCGTGGAGCTCGAGGGCGCTCTCGTGCGAGACCACCGCTCCGGCCTCCCGCAGCGGAAGCCAGGCGGCCATCACATGCTCATGCTGGCTTGAGGGGAAATGCCGCAGCCGGTAGACGCCGCGGCCGAGCCGCAGGTATCTGCCGCCGGGCCGCGCGTGGTGGCTCAGGGTGCTGCGGTCCATGCTCGCCGCCAGCGCCTGCTGCGCGGTGAAGTGGCCGGCCTGAGCCTCCGCGACCCGGTAGAGCCCGTCGTGATCTACGTCAGGCATATACAGGACTTTAACCTATAAATTAGTGACATATTCTTATCCATTGCGGGCACGGTAGGAGCGCAGTAGTTCGAGGATGGCTTTGGCCTGCTCGCGCCGGAGCTGATCGTCGAGGGCAGATCCCGGTGGCGCCTGCTCGATCGACATCTGGACCTTCAGGCCGCCGAGCGGGTTCGCGGCTCGCCGGTCGTGGCTCGGCCGCCGCTCGCCCTGGCCGCTCCCGACACGTCTACCTCGGCCGGCGTGGGATCTCAAGTCGTGCTCCACAAAGGCGAGCAGATCTGCTCTGCGAAATAGAGCAGCACGATCAACCTCCCAGCCAGTCCACCGGCTTCCCCAGCTCGCGAACGTTTCGGAAGATCGGGGCGAACGGACCCTCGGCTTGCAGGTCCTCGAGCAGGCAGATCGAGATCGAGACCTCCGGCGTGCGGGTGAGGCGCGGGTCGCTGCGCAGCAGAGCGATCGTGGTCGAGCGGCGGCGCTCCAGAACCGCCCGGCTGCCTCCCGTGAGGACGCAGTGGACCGGCGGGAAGACGGGGTAGCGCGAGCGCCAGAGCGGCTGGCCGTCCTCGCCGGCCAGCCGGAACAGCTCCGCGTAGCGCGCCAGCTCGGCGGCGAGGCGGTCGATGGTGAGGGTCGCGCGGTCGAGCTCCAGGAAGCGCTGCTCGATCGCGACTCTGCCCTCGGCGGGCCGCAGGTAGGTGAAGACGGCATCGGCATTCAGCGTCCGGCGCCGCCGGCCGCGCCCGCGATTGAGGCGGTGGGAGACCTCGTGGCGCCAGGCGAAGGGGCCGAATTCATCGCCCCGCTCCCGCGCGGCGGCGAGGAAGCAGATCGCCGAGTCGTTGACCGCGAGCGTGTGTGCCTGCAGCGGCCCTTCCGCGTCCTCGGCGTCGATCAACCGCGGCTCCGCATCGAGAACGCCTGCCTTCAGCACGAGCTGGGCGCCGCGCTCGGTCGCGTGCCAGAGGCGGCGCGGGACGCGGGGGGAGTCGACGTGGCCGGCGAGCCCGGCCTTCGCGAGCCGGGCCAGCAGCTTCTGCGCCCAGCGCTCGCCGGCATCGGGGAGGTGGATGGCGCGGACCTGGGCGGTGGTGAGGATTCGGTGCTGCGCCAGCGAGGCGACGATCTCGATCCCGGTCTCCGAGAGGCTGGGGCGCAGGGCGGCGAGCTCGGTCAACGGTCGCCCCCAGCGTCGGGCGCCCACAGCGGTTCGGCCGTGGCTTCGCCGCTGGCGCCATCGGGAGCCTCGTCTTCCACCTTGCCCGCCCGCCGCCGCTTCTTCAACTCGATGAGGATGCGCTCATCGAGCGTCTCCAGGTGCTCGATCACCGCGGGAGCCGCGGTCGTCCGGGCTACGGCCTCGCGGCGTGGCTGCTCGCCGCCTGGCGCCGGTCGCTCGGCGACTTCCTCGACTCTGATCCCGTCCAGGCCGAAGGGCCTGCTCAGCTCGCCGCGGTCGGTCACCTGGGCGATGAAGCGGTAGCGCGGCAGCCTGGTCAGCGCCGAGGGGTCCGGCTGCCCGGCCCACTCCTTGGTCAGAAGCGCCGCGGCGTGGGAGTTGAGCGCGGTGGCGAGGAGATGGGAGCGGTTGGTGGTGAGCGCCGTCAGCGTCTGCGGGTTCAGCCGCTCAGGGTTCTGGTTCAGCACCACGGCGCGAAGGCCGAACTTGGCGCTCTGCTCCAGAAGCGCGGCGAGGTTGCCCGAGGCAACGCCGTCGTAGGTCTGGACCTCGTCGAGGAAGACCCAGAAGGGCCGGCGCTCGGCGGCGGCGAGCTCGGTGCGCCCCTTCGCGGCGTGCAGGAGGTCGAAGAGGAGCAGGTTGGCGAGCAGGCGCTCGCGGGTGCCGCCCGAGCCGGGATGGGCGAGGACGATCCAGCCCCTGTCCATCGCCTCGCGCACCCGGTAGCTGCTCTGGCTCTGGCCGAGCAGGGCCGCGATCGGGGTCGAGGCGCGTAGGCGGTCGACGAGGTTGGTCAGCGGCGTGATCGCCTCTTCGGCGAGCAGCGGGAAGCGGTCGGTCCAGAAGCGCTGCGAGGCCTGCGACAGGAACGGGAGCGCCGCCTCGCGCCAGCGCTCGTCGGAGAGCAGGGTCGGCAGCTGGAAGATCGTCGGCGCCAGCTCGGGAGGGAGCACGCGGGCGACGTGGGCGAGGGCACCGGCCGCCTGCGTCGTCAGGTTGATCGCCCGCGTGCTCTGGTCGCCCCACTGCAGAGTCGAGGCGAAGGCATCGACGATCGCCTCCACCCGCGCCTCGACCGCAGCCCGGTCCCGACCGCCCAGCTCGAAGAGGTTCCAGCCGGGCAGGCTCGGCTCGCCGGCGGAGCCGACGTCGATCTCGACCACGCGCTCGGCGAGCTCCGGCTCGGCGAGGTAGGGCCTGATCCGCTCCAGCGCGTCGCGGTGGGGATCGAGGAAGAGGCCGCCGTGGCCGGAGCGGACGATGTGGACGAACTGCGCGATCGCGGTCTCGGTCTTGCCGTAGCGGCTGCGCCCGGCGACGTAGGTGAAGAACGTGTCGGCGGCGCGGGCGCCGACGATCCGCTCGTCGCCCTCGCCGCGGACCCGGCCGAGGGGGATCAGGTCCTTCTTGCCTTCGGCGAAGGTGGGGAGGGAGGGCGGCGCCGGCAGGAGCGCGCCGGAGCGCAGGACGTTCTCGCCGAGGCAGCTGGCGGTCGGCGGCTTCAGGAAGCCGGCCACCTCGCGGGCGGCGAGGACCTGCCGCCGGGCGGGGCGGAAGAGGCCGGAGGCGAGGCGGCGGTCGAAGCCCCGGCGTCGGGTCGGGAAGTCGGAGCCGGCGAAGACCGCGTCGCCGATCCCAAGCCCCGAGGGCCGCAGCCAGTTGTGGGAGGCGAGCGGCTCGAAGGCGGCGAGCAGCGCCTGCATCGCGAGCTTCGCCCGCGGCTTCTCCGGCGCCCGCGCGCAGAGGAGGATCTGCGCCTCGAAGAGCGGGCCGGCGTCTCGCAGCTTCGCGTCGAGCGCCTGGCCGACCATCCGCCGCTCGAACAGCTCGCCGGGGTCGCGCTGTTCGCGTCGCCGCTCTCGGCCGAGCACCTCCAGCAGGCCGCGGCGCTCGCCGTGCAGCCGCCGCGCTTGGCGCTTCAAGCGGCGCCGCAGCCGCGAGCGACGCCTACCCGCCGCCGGCAGCAGGTCGAGGCAGACGCTCGCGCTCTCGCCCCGGCCGGCGCGCAGCGAGGCCATCGCCGCGGCGAAGGGCTGAAGCGGGTCGGGATCGATGTCGAGCCGGGCCAGCGGCTCGACGCTCGGGCGGGCGAGGACGAGCTCGGTGCGCAGGGCGACTGCCTTCTCCGGCCCCCGCTCGGGCAGCACCTCGGCGGCCTCGCGCAGCTCGACGCCCTCGTAGCCGCGCAGGGCGGTGCGCAGGAGCGGGCGCGAGCGAGCGGGCACCTCGAGCAGGTAGACGAGCCGGCCCTCGCGATCGTTGGTGAGCCGGATTCGCAGGGCGCAGGCGGGGCGGTCGAACCAGCCGCGCAGGCTGCGATCGGCTCGCGCCATCTCGGCCGCGAAGCGCAGGACGGCTTCGGGCTTCGCATCGAATTCGTCGGCCGGGACGACCGCCGCAGCGGTTCGCGTAGCGAGCACGCGGCGGGTGGCGAGGAAGCGTTGTGCAGCCAGCGCGGAGGCGATAGCGACGGCGCCGAGTGCAAGGGGCGCGAGGGAGGCCGCGGAGGCGAGGAGCTGATCGACCCGGATGCTCGACACGGCGCGCCAGAGGGCGGCGATGACGAGCAGGGCGAAGATCGCCAGCATCGGTCTCGGATCGGAGCGATCGTCAGGCTTCATGTTCAGACCTCCAGGTGACGTAGGTATGTCGGCAAATCGGAGGCTCGGCGATCGGCGCCGCGATGCGGAATCGCGGCCCTGGCGGCAGGCCACCGCCGAACTGACGCCCGGCCGCCTGGGCGACCTGCAGGGCGGCCTGCGAGGCGAACGGGCCAAAGCCGCCGCCAGATCCGTGTGCCGATTCTGCCTCCATGCTCAACGGAGCACCGAGCGGCGAAAGTGGACCCCCTGAATTCGGCTGTTGTCGAAATTCCCTCACATACAAAAGGGGAGGAAGGGGCGATTTTGGACCCCCTTGTGTGATGAATCTCACGTTCAGAAGGAGGCGGTGCGGCCGGCCTGATTCGCTCGGCTCGTCGACCTCTTCTCTTCGGCCCTGAAGACCGCAGTAGCTCTTGGCGCTGTGGCTCGTGAAGCTCTGAAAAGTCATCACTTAACAGAGCGCCGAACCGCGAAAGTGGACAGACTTTTTTCGATCCGGCGACCAAGTCGCGGGCGAGGACCGACGGATATTGGAGCGCTGCTGGCCCGCAGGGCGCGGATAGGGTGGGGCTATCGGAGGAGCGCGGCGAAACCTGGAGTTGAAGGCGCGAGATCCCGACCCTGCCCGATCCGTCCAGGTCTGCCGAGAGCTCGGGGCGGAAGACAAGGGGACGCTGATTCAGCGGGATACCTACTTCGAGGTTCCGCGGGGACGGCTGAAGCTCCGCGAGGAATCCGATGCGATCGCCCACCTGATCGCCTACGAGCGCCCGGACCTGGCTGGCCACAAGGAGAGCCGTTATCGGTTGATCGAGGTGCGCGAGCCCGTTGAGCTGAAGGACGCTCTGGCAGGGGTCCTCGGCGTCAAGTCGGTCGTTAGGAAGACTCGACGCCTGTTCATCTTCAACGGCGTCAGAATTCACCTCGATCAGGT
>DASUQZ010000035.1:0-2768 GCA_036280335.1 Solirubrobacterales bacterium | reverse complement strand
CTCTCCCAGGACAAGAACTCGCTGCAGCGCCTCTACGAGGCCGCGGAGAAGGCGAAGATCGAGCTCTCCTCGACCCAGGAGACGCAGATCAACCTGCCGTTCATCACCGCGGTCGAGGGGCAGCCGAAGCACCTCGACCTGAAGCTGACCCGCTCGAAGCTGAACGAGCTGACCGGTGACCTGCTCGACCGCGTCGTCGGGCCGGTGAAACAGGCGCTGAAAGACGCCGACACCGAGGTCGACCACGTCGTCCTGGTCGGCGGCATGACCCGGATGCCGGCGGTCCGCGAGAAGGTCAAGGAGCTGACCGGCAAGGAGCCGCACCAGGGCGTCAACCCCGACGAGGTCGTGGCGGTCGGCGCGGCGATCCAGGCGGGCGTGCTGGCCGGCGACGTCAAGGACGTGCTGCTGCTCGACGTGACCCCGCTGACGCTGGGGATCGAGACCAAAGGCGGCGTGATGACGAAGCTGATCGAGCGCAACACGACGATCCCGACCAAGAAGTCGGAGGTCTTCTCGACCGCCGAGGACAACCAGCCGTCGGTGGAGATCCACGTGCTCCAGGGCGAGCGCGAGATGGCCAGCGGCAACAAGAGCCTGGGCAAATTCCAGCTCACCGGGATCCCCCCGGCACCGCGCGGGATGCCGCAGATCGAGGTCACCTTCGACATCGACGCCAACGGGATCATCAACGTCACCGCCGAAGACAAAGGCACCGGCAAAGAGCAGAAGATCGAGATCAAATCCGGCTCCGGCCTCTCCGACGAGGAAATCAACCAGATGGTCTCCGACGCCGAGGCGCATGCCGACGAGGACCGCAAGCAGCGCGAGCTGGCCGAGACCAGGAACCTCGCCGAGAACGCGGCCTACCAGGCGGAGAAAGCGATCGAGGAGGCCGACGACAAAGTCGACGATGCCACCAAGGAGGATGTCCGCTCCGCGGTCAAGGCGGTGCGCGAGTCGCTGGAGTCCGGCTCCAAAGAGGAGCTCGATTCGAAGGTCGAGCAGCTGAACACGGCGATGACCAAAGCCTCGGAGCAGATCTACGCGGCTGCTTCGGCGGAGGCCGCCGAGGGCGGCGCCTCTGAGAACGGAGCCACCTCCGACGAGGAGGAGGTCGTGGATGCCGAGGTGGTCGACGAGGAGAGCAAATGAGGTCTCCTCAGGACGACCCCAGGGCTGAGACGCCCGGGGCCGCGGGCCCTGTCACGGGGGAGGACCCCCGTGCTCTACAAGATGACTGCGCGCGGGGGTCCTCCCCCGCGCCACCCGCGGCAGAGGCGCCTGAGGATGGGGCTCAGGCCGTCGAGGAGGACTTCGAGAAGCTGCTGGCAGACGCTCACCGGGAGCGGGACGAGTATCTGGATCTTGCGCGGCGGACCAAGGCTGACTTCGAGAACTTCCGGAAGCGGATGAGCGCGGAGGTCCAGGCTGCGCAGGCTCGTGGGAAAGCCGAGGTGGCGCGGGAAGTGGTCGATGCCGTCGACAACCTCGAGCGGGCGCTGGAGGCTGCGGGCGGCGACGAGGGTCTCGCCGGCGGCGTCGAGATGGTGCTCAAGGGGCTGCGCGAGACGCTGTCGCGTCACGGCGTCGAGGTTGTCGATCCCAAGGGGGAGAAGTTCGACCCGAACCAGCACGAGGCGCTTTCGACGATGCCGGTCGAGGGGGCCGAGAGCGGCACCGTGGTCGAGGTGATGCAGAAGGGCTACCGGATGGGCGAGCAGCTGATCCGCCCGGCGCGGGTGGTCGTGAGCGCGTAGGAAGGGACCGTGGCTGACGAGCTCTACAAGACGCTCGGCGTCGCCAAGAAGGCGACCGACGAGGAGATCAAGAAGGCGTACCGGAAGCTCGCCCGGAAGTACCACCCTGACCGCAACCCGGGCGACAAGGAGGCGGAGGACAAATTCAAGGAGATCTCCGCCGCCTACGACGTCCTCGGCGATCCCGAGAAGCGCAAGGAGTACGACGAGGGCGGCGCCTTCGCGGGCTTCGGCGGCGGGCAGGGGCCGTTCGGGCAGGGCGGCGGCCGCTTCGGCGGGTTCGACTTCGGCGACATCGACCTCGGTTCGATCTTCAACCGCGGCGGCGGAGGCCGGCGGGCCCAGCCGCAGCAGGTGCGAGGTCGCGACCTCGAGACCGAAGTGTCGCTGAGCTTCGACCAGGCGATCAACGGTGCCCAGATCAGCGTCACCGTGCCGAAGTCGAGCCGCTGCGGCACCTGCCACGGCAGCGGCGCCAAACCGGGCACCGCCCCGACCACCTGCCCGCGCTGCGAAGGCCGCGGGGTCGAGTCGCAGGGGCAGGGCCTGTTCTCGATCAGCCAGCCCTGCCCGCAGTGCGGCGGCGCCGGGCAGATCATCGAGGACCCCTGCCCCACCTGCGGTGGCTCCGGCCTCACCCAGCAGACCAAGCGCTACAAGGTGAACATCCCCCCGGGCGTCAAGGACGGCACCCGCATCCGCCTCGCCGGCAAGGGCGAGGACGGTCCCCGCGGCGGGCCGCCGGGCGACCTCTACGTCACCACCAGGGTCGCCCCCTCGGCGGTCTTCCGCCAGCGGCCGGACGGGAACCTGGAGGTCGAGCTGCCGGTGACAGTCGCCGAAGCGATCCAGGGGGCGACGGTCGAGGTGCCGACCCTGAACGGGTCGAAGACGATCCGAATCCCGGCCGGGACGCAGCACGGCTCGATCCAGCGCCTTCGCGGCGAGGGACCGCCGAGGCCGACATCAACGGCGGCCACAAAAACCGCCGCCGGATCTAGCAGGGGT
>DASUQZ010000034.1:0-3952 GCA_036280335.1 Solirubrobacterales bacterium | reverse complement strand
GCTCGACGTCGGCCGCCCCGGGGGCGTCATCGAGGAGACCGAACGCAGCTTCGGCGCCACCGCCGCCCGCGTCGAGGCGACCGCGATCCCCTTCGCCGAAGCCCTGCAGGCCGGCGGCGTTGCCGCCACCGGCAAGCACTTCCCCGGCTTCGGGGCGGCGCGCGAAAACACCGACTTCGCGGTCGAACGGGTCGATCTCTCCAAGCGCGAGCTGCGGGCGGTCGACGAGAAGCCCTACGCGGCCCTGACGGCGGCGGGTGGGAAGCTGGTGATGCTCAGCACCGCGATCTACCCCGCCTTTTCGAACCGGCCGGCGGCCTTCACCCGCGCGATCGCCACCGGCGAGCTCCGCGAGCGGCTCGGCTTCGAAGGGGTGACGATCACCGACGCGCTGGAGACGCCGGCGGTCGAGCACTTCGGCTCCACCGCCCGGGTCGCCCTCGCCGGCGCTCGCGCCGGCGACGACCTGCTGCTGTTCACGCGGATCGGTCCCGCGGAGCGCGCCTGGGAGGCACTGGCGAGCGGACTGCGCGCCGGTCGCCTCGCCAGGCCCGAGTTCGAGCGGGCGGCGCAGCGGGTCCTCAACCTGCGCGCCGGCCTTCCTCGCTAGTCGGCGGAGGCATTCTCCCGCACCGCCAGCGGATCGAAGACGCGGACGGCGTCGCGGCCGACGTCCTTGGCCGCGTACATCGCCGTGTCGGCCTCGGAGACCACGGTCGCGACGCTGGTCCGCGGGTCGTCGCCGAACATCGAGATCCCGATGCTGACCGTGACTCCGTGCCCCTCCCCGGCGGAGCCCCGCCGGCGCACCTCCGCCGCGATCGCCTCGGCCGCCAGCTGCGCCTCGCCCTTGCTGCAGCGCGAGAGGATCACCGCGAACTCGTCGCCGCCGAGGCGGGCGAGGGCGTCGCTCTCGCGGGTGCGCTTGCGCAGCACCTCGGCCACCTCTTGGATCAGGCGGTCGCCGGCAGGGTGGCCCTGGGAGTCGTTGACGCGCTTGAACTCGTCGATGTCGAGCATCAGCAGGGCGCCGGTCGTGCGCTCCCGGCGGCTCCTCGCCATCGCCGCGGCGAGGTCCTCCTCGAAGCGGCGGCGGTTGTTGAGGCCGGTCAGCGAGTCCTGGCTCGCCTGTCGCTCCAGCTCCCGGATGCGTTCGTTGCGCCCCCAGGTGATGACGAGCGCGTAGAGCAGGCCGGCGAGGGAGAGGCCGAGGACCGAGAGGACAATGGGGAGGCTGAGCCCCGGCCCGCCGGGGTCCTTTACGGTGAGGACCCAGGTGCGATCGGCGATCGCCAGCGGCACCGAGGCGGCGCCGTCGAGCGCGTCGGCCGATCCGAACACCTGCTTGCCGCCGACCTCGATCCGCATCTCGTCGTCGGCGCCGAGGGCTTCGGTGGCGGCGCTTGCGAGGTCGCCGATCCGGAAGCTGCCGGCGGCGAACCCGACCAGGGCGCTGCGGCGCTGGGCGCGCGTATCGACCGCCGCCCCGTCCCGGTAGACCGGCTGGAAGACGTTGATCCCGCTCCCCCCGATCAACAGCGGGATCACCGTGCTGGAGGTGGCGACGCCGGCGTCCCTGGCCTGCCGCAGGAAGGGGGCCCGGCCGGGATCCTGGGCGAGGTCGTAGCCGAGCGCGCGCCGGTTTTCCTCGTTTTCCTTGGAGACGACGTAGGTGATCGGGAAGTAGGTGGCACGCGGCGCCGAGGGTCGGAAGGAGAGGGGCCGTACCCGTTCCAGGATCGAGAACCCGTGGCTGCTCTCGAAGCGTTCCCGCTTCGCCGCCGGCACCCGCGGGATGAAGGCGGCTCCCGCGAGGGCCCCCTGGCCGACCAGGGTCCGCCCGTAGACGTGGAACTCGTGCCGGCTGACGTCGTCCTCTGCCTGGAAAAAGGCGGCGGCGGTGGCCAGCTGGTCCACCGACAGTTTCGCCACCGCTTCCATCTGGTGGGCGGCTCGCGAGGCCTCCTCCCGCTGCATCCGCTCGAAGTCGTCGCGATCGTTCAGGTAGACGACCGCCGCCGCCGCGACCGAGCCGATCGCGACCAGCGTCACCGCGACGATCCCGAGCCAGAAGTTCCTCCTCACGAGGGCACCGCCGCCAGGGACTCCCAGAGGTAGAGAGAGGCGAGGCTGCGGTGGGGCCGCCAGGGCTCGCCGATCTCGATCACCCGCTTCGGGGTCGGCATCTCCGCGAGGCCGTACTCGATCTGGATCGCTTTGCGGATGCCGAGGTCGCCGCCGGAGAGGACGTCGGGCCGCTGCAGGTGGAAGAGCAGGAACATCTCCGCCGTCCACTGCCCGAGGCCGCGGACGGCGACGATCTCCTCGATCACCTGCTCGTCGCCGAGCTCCTCCAGCCGGTCCAGCTCGAGCTCGCCGCTGACGACGTGGGAGGCGAGGTCGCGGACGTATTCGGTCTTGCGGCCGGAGAGGCCGCAGGCGCGCAGGTCCTCTTCGGAGGCTTCGAGCAGCTGCTCCGGCGTCGGCGTCGTGCCGCCGAAGAGCTCGACGACACGCAGGTAGATCGTCCGCGCCGCTTTCGTCGAGAGCTGCTGGCCGACGATCGCCCGCAGCAGGGCTCCGTAGGCATCCTCGGGCCGCTCCTCCTTGCGACGTTCCAGCCTGGTGGCGATGTCGAGCTTGCCGACCCGCTCGATCAGCGCCGCCATCGTCGGGTCGGCGGCGGCGAGGGCCTTGCGCGCCTTCGCGCTCACCGGCCGGCCCAGCGCGGGCGGCGCTTCTCGGCGAAAGCCCGGATCCCCTCGCGGAAGTCCTCCGAGGAGAAGCAGGATTCGCGCAGGGCGACCAGCCCCGCCTCCTGCTGCTCGGTCAGTTCCGGGTTCGCCTGCAGGAGGTCGATCGCGTGCTTGTTGCCGCGCATCGAGAGCGGCGCGTTGGCGGCGATCGCCGCTGCCATCGCGACCGATTCGTCCTCGACCGCCTCGTCGGCGACGACGCGGTTGACGAGGCCGATCCGCTCGGCCCGCTCGCCGTCGAGGTTGTCGCCGGTGAGGAAGAGCTCCTTGGTGTGGGGGAGGCCGATCGTGTCGAGGAACTTGCGCAGGCCGGTGTGGCCGTAGATCAGCCCCAGCTTCGCCGGCGGCATCCCCAGCTTGGCGCCCGCGGCGCAGATCCGCAGGTCGCAGGTGATCGCCAGCTCGAGGCCACCGCCGAGGCAGTGGCCGTTGATCGCCGCGACCGTCGGCCAGGGGTGCTTCGCCAGCGCCTCCATCGCCGCGTGGAAGGGATGGGCGACGAGCGCCTCGGCGTCGCGTTCGAAGGTCTGGTCCGGGATGCCGGCGATGTCGTATCCGGCCGAGAAGAGCGGCGGCGCGCCGGTGAGGAGGACGCAGCGGGTCTCGATCCCGCGATCCAGCTGCGGGAGGGTCTCGGCGATCGCGTCAAGGATCTCGTGGTCGAGCGCGTTGCGGCGCTCGGGGTTCGAGATCGTCAGCCGGGCGACTGCCTCCGCCGGCCGGTCGAGCAGGAGCTTGCCACCCGCGAGCCGCTCGCCCACGGGGTTACTCCAACACCACCAGTACGTCGCCTTCGCTGACCGACTGGCCCTCCTCGCAGCGAATCTCCTTGACGACGCCGTCGTCCTCGGCCTCGACCGGGATCTCCATCTTCATCGACTCGAGGATGACGACGGTGTCCCCGTCGGCCACCTCGTCGCCGATTGCGACCTCGATTTTCCAGACGTTGCCGGTGATGTGTGCCTCGATGTCTGCCATGCCCGGGGACAATAGCCCGACGATGGGACTGGAACGCACGGCACATGAGGCGGGGGAGGTGGCGGCGATCGTCGCCGCCCGCAACGAGGCCGACCGGATCGGCGCGACGGTGGCGGCGCTGCACGGCGCCTTTCCCGCGGCACGGGTCTGGGTCGCCGACGACGCTTCCGAGGACGGCACCGCCGATGCGGCGATGCTGGCCGGCGCCGAGGTCGTCC
>DASUQZ010000033.1:0-6990 GCA_036280335.1 Solirubrobacterales bacterium | reverse complement strand
TCCAGCGTCCACACCTTCGGCATGCGGTTCGAGCTCGACCTCTTCTTCCTCGACGGCGCGGGGCGGGTGATCGCGGTCAGGCGCCGGGTGCCGCCGCGGCGGGTCGCCTGGCAGCGCGGAGCTTGCGCGGTTTTGGAGATTCCCTCGGCGCAGGGGGGAGAGTCCGTCGCTCCCCGGACTTAGGTCGGCATGCTGCCCCATAGAGAAGAGATTGCCAACCTCGTCGTCTGCGAGGACGACCACATGACCCTCGACCTGCTCTGCGAGCACCTCGCCGCCGACCGCTTCGGCGTCATGCCCGCTCCCAGCGCCTCCGACGCGCTGCGCCTCTGCAGGTACAACCACCCCGACCTGCTGCTCCTCGACCTCAACCTCCCCGACGCCTCCGGCCTCGACGTCCTGCGCGAGATCCGCGAGGCGAACGGGATCGATTCCCGCTTCGACCCGCGGCTGCCGGTGATCGTCCTAACCGGCCGCAGCGACGATGCCGACAAGGTGCGGGGCCTCGATTCGGGAGCCGACGACTATCTCGTCAAGCCGTTCGTCTACAGCGAGCTGCGCGCCCGGATCGGCGCGGTCCTGCGCCGGCGGGAGGTGCGCCACGAGGGGCCGCGGCGGGTCGGCGACCTCACGATCGACCCCCTGCGCCGCCGCGTCACCGTCGGCGAGCGCCAGATCCCCCTCGCGAAGAAGGAGTTCGCCCTGCTGCGCATGCTCGCCTCCGATCCGACCCGCGTCTTCACCAAGGAAGAGCTGCTCGACAGCATCTGGGCCTACCGCGGCCCCTCGAAGACGCGCACGCTCGACTCACACGCCAGCCGCCTGCGCCGCAAACTCGACCCCGAGCACGGCCGCTTCGTAATCAACTGCTGGGGAATCGGCTACCGGCTGATCGAGGGCTGAAAAAGAAGCCCCCGGCCGCTTTGGGCGGCCGGGGGCTTGAGGAACGAGCAGGGCTTCGACTACTTCTTCGCCTTGGCCCTCGGCTTCTCCGCGGCCGGGACCTCGAAGTGCATGATCGCCAGCTTGGTGGCGATCGGGTCGGCGTCCGCGTCCTTCAGGCGCTTGGCGGCTTCCTTCTGGATGTCGCCGGCCTTCTTCACCGCTTCGGCGAGGACCTTGTTGAGGTCGTTCCAGCCCTTCTTGTCGAGCTGGAGGGGGGTCTCGGTCAGGTGTGAGTCGCTGCGGGCCTCGATCGTGCCGGCCGCCATCGCCTCGGTCGCCGACTGCCCGATCGACTCCAGCAGCACTCCAGAGATGCCCTTGCGGGCGGAGGCTGGGATCTTCGCCCAGTCGGAGTCGCTGAGGAAGGCGCGATCGGTGGCGCGGTAGAAGTGCTCGACCGCACCGCGGCGGGGCTCGGTTTTGACGAGCTCGACGCAGTCGTATTCGAGCAGCGTTTTGACGTGGTAGCTGACGTTGCCGAGCGGCTCGTCGAGCTCCTGGGCGAGCTGGTTCGGGCTCGAGATCCCTTTGTGCAGGGAGCTGAGGATGCGGACGCGCAGCGGGTGGGCGAGAGCCTTCGCCAGCTGCTGGGTGATGACCTCTGGTGACGTACGGGACTGTGGCAAGGGAGGACCTCCGTTTTTTCTTTGGGGGCTCGGGCGCGGGGGAAACGATTTGGGGTGGCAACTGACGCCCGAATTACTAGACAAGTATTCCAAAACGCTTGGTCGTTACTCGTCCCGATAGGAAAATATGCAGTAAAAAAGATCGACTGCTGTAACAGGTTCCAGCTTCATCTAAAAAGATTTGGGAACCGACGTGTCAAGGGTTAGGGTCTACATCGTGCGCGGCCGTCCCTTCGACGCGCCTGGCCGATACCGCTTCGGGGGACGGACGCGCCTTTTGCTCTCGGATCGTCCGTAAATTCCGCGCTCGACCGAGCCGCCGCGGGGGGAGAGATCGCGCCTCCCGCTCCTTGGTCCTTCATGTCGAACCGGAGGACGAAGTAGCGATGGAGGCGGCCCTCGCGGAGGTGGCTGCCGGGCTGCCGATGGCCCTGTCAGTGGCTTTGGCAGGCGGAATCTCGACCCTGCGCGAGAGTCGCCGCCGCAGCGCCCTCAACGAGGCGATGCACGAGCTGCGCCGCCCGCTGCAGGTCCTCTCGCTCTCCTTGCCGGACGATTCGGGTGGGGGAAGGGCCTCCCTGCAGATGGCGACTGCAGCGCTCGACCGCCTCGACCGGGAGGTCAACGGCGGGCCCGCGGCGAGTGGTCACCGCGCCGTCGATCTGGGGCCCCTGCTGCGGGTCGTGGTGGAGCGCTGGCGGGCCCGGGCGGCACAGCTCGAAAGGCCGCTGCGGCTGCGCTGCGGCGATTTCGGCGCGACGCTCGTCGGCGACGAGATCCAGATCGCCCAGGCGGTGGACAACTTGATCAGCAACGCGATCGAGCACGGCGCCGGGACGGTGACGGTGGAGGCCGTAGAGCAGGCGGGGCTCGTGCGCATCGCGGTCCTCGACGGCGGCCTCGCCGACGCGGACCAATCGGGGCCGCGCGTGCCCCTGCGAGCGCGGCTGAGCGGGCGCAGCCGGCACGGGCACGGCCTGCGGGTGGTCGGGCGGGTGGCGCGGGCGCACGGCGGGACCTTTCGCCTGCGGCGCTCCGCCTCCCGAACCGAAGCGCGGCTGGAGCTGCCGCTGCAGCAGCCGGAGGCGCGTGGATGAGCCGACGCGGCCGCTCGATCGGGTTCCTGGTGGCGGCGCTGCTCGCCGCCGCGACGGCGGCGGCTGTCGCCGACGGCTACGGCGACAGCGTCGTCGCGGGGTATGGCGAGCTGCGCCCCGTCGTCGTCGCCGCCTCGAACCTGGAGGCGGGCTCGGAACTGGACCCCGTAACCGTCGCCGAGCAGCTCGAGGTCCGCAGGGTCCCGGTCCGCTTCGCCCCGCCCGGCGCCCTGGGGGCGCCGACCGAAGCGGTCGGCATGGTTCCCACCGGCCCCGTCCCGGCCGGCTCCTATCTGCTGGCCGGGCAGCTGCGACCGCCCCGGCGGGATGGGCTCGGCCCGAGGCTCGGCAACGACCGCCGGCCGGTCGAGATCGCGGTCCGCGGCGCCGGCGCGCTCTCGGCGCTCGGCGTCCAGCCGGTCGGCTCGAAGGTCGACGTCGTCGTCACCAGCGAACCGGCCGGCTCCGGCGGCGGCCGGACCTATGTGGCCGCGGCGGCGGTGCCGCTGCTCGGTCTCGGTCCGGCCGGCGAAGGGGCGGTCGAAGGAACGACCACCGTCACGCTCGGACTCACCCGCTCGCAGGCCCTGCGCCTGATCGACGCCGAGAGCTTCGCGCGGCGGGTCACGGTGATCCCGAGCCGGTGATGGATCGGCGGGAGCGGGACATCGGCGAGCTGGCGGCGCACCTGCGCGCCCGCCTGGTCGAGCGACGGCGCGCCGATGCGGCCGCGGGCAGGCGCAAGGGCGAGGAGCTCGCCGAGTCGGTCGCGGCGCTGGTCGACGAGCACGCCGCGATCCTGCCGGCGTCCGAGCGCGAAGAGATCGTCGCCCGCGTCATCCGCGACAGCGTCGGCCTCGGCCCCCTCGAGGTGCTGCTCGCCGACCCGGCGGTGGAGGAGGTGATGGTCAACGGCCCCGACCGCGTCTATATAGAGCGGCGGGGCTTGCTCGAGGCCACCGACGTCCGCTTCGAGAGCGAGGAGGAGCTGCGCAACACGATCGAGCGGATCCTGGCGCCGCTCGGTCGCCGGGTCGACGAGCTGAGCCCGATGGTCGACGCCCGGTTGGCCGACGGGTCGCGGGTCAACGTCGTCATCCCGCCGCTGGCGATCGACGGGCCGGCGCTCTCGATCAGGCGGTTCGGGGCCACTCGCCCCGGGCCCGACGAGCTGGTGGCGATGGGGACGCTGACCGCCGAGCAGCGGCGCCTGCTGGAGGCGGCGGTCTCGGCCCGGCGGAGCGTCCTGGTCAGCGGCGGCACCGGCTCCGGCAAGACGACGCTGCTGAACGCCCTCTCGAGCTTCATCGCCCCCGGCGAACGGGTCGTGACGATCGAGGACGCCGCCGAGCTGAGGCTGCAGCAGCGGCATGTGGTGCGGTTGGAGAGCCGCCCGGCCGGGGTCGAGGGGCGGGGAGAGGTGACGATCCGCAACCTGCTCCGCAACGCGCTGCGGATGCGGCCGGACCGGATCGTGATCGGCGAGGTGCGCGGCGCCGAGGCGCTCGACCTGCTCACCGCGCTCAACACCGGTCACGACGGGGTCCTCTCGACCGTCCACGCCAACTCGCCGGCCGATGCGCTGAGCCGGCTGGAGACGCTCGCCCTGATGGCGGGGCTCGGCCTCCCGCACGAGGCCGTCGCCGCGCAGGTCCGCCGCGGCATCGACCTCGTGGTCCACATCCAGCGGGAACCCGACGGAGCCCGCCGGGTCACCGAGATCGCGGAGGTGTCATGACGCTGCCGATCCTGATCGCCGCCCTCGCCGGGGGCCTGCTGGCGCTGGCGGCGCGCGAGGCGCTGCGGGCCACCCCCGCCGCGGCCGCGTGGCTGCGGCAGGCACTGGAGCCGCTGCGCAGAGCGGGCGAGGAGGGCTACATGCCCTCGACCGTCGAGCGCCGGCGGCTGGCGGCGCTGGGGACCGGCGCCGCGGTCGCCGGCGGCTGGTTCCTGGGCGGCTTCGCGCTGGCCCTGCCGCTCGCGATCGCCGCCCCGACCGCGATGGGGGCCGCGATCGGCAGCCGTCGCCGTCGCTACCGCCGCGCGGTCGAGCGGTCGCTGCCGGAAGTGGCGACCGCGATCGCCGACTCGCTCAGCGCCGGCCGCTCGTTGCGCGCCTCCCTGACGGCGGCCACCGCTTCCCTCGACGGCCCGCCCGCCGGCGAGCTGGCGCGGCTCGGGGCGGAGCTGGACCTGGGCGCGCCGACGGTCGAGGTGGTGGAGGGATGGCGGCGGCGGATGCGCTCGGAGCGGATCGACGCCTTCACCGCCGCGCTGCTCAGCCAGCGACTCGCGGGCGGCGATCTCGCCGGTCTCCTGCGCCGCTTCGCCGGCGGCGCCGCCGAGCGCGAGCGGGTCGCCGAGGACGCCCGCTCGGCGACCGCCCAGGCTCGCTTCACCGGGCTTCTCGTGGTGGCGATGCCGACCGGGGGCGCCCTCTTCGCGGAGCTGCTGCAGCCGGGCTTCCTGGCGAAGCTGCTCTCCTCGCCGCCGAGCGCGATCCTCCTGGTCGTTGCGGGAGCGCTGCAGGTCGCCGGCTTCTTTGCGATCCGCCGCTTCGCGCAGGTGGCCGAGTGAGCGGCGCCGGCCTGCTGACCGCGCTGGCGGTGCTGCTCGCCGCCGCGGCGGCGAGGGAGATGCTGGCGGGGCGGCCGCGGTCTCCGATCCGCGTGGAGGAGCGGTTCTCGCTCTCGCCCCTGCTGGCGGCGAAGATCTCGGCGGCGGTCGCCAGCGGGGCACTGGGGCTGCTGGCCTCACCGGTGGCGCCTGGCCGCCTCGCCCTGCTCGTCCTCCTCGCCTCGCCGATCGCCGGTTTCCTGGCACCCGACCTGCTGCTGGAGCGGCGGGCGCGGCGGCGTCAGCGGCGCCTGGTCGCGGCCCTCCCCGACGCGCTCGACCTGCTCGCCGTCAGCGCCGGGTCCGGCCGCGGCCCCGCCGCCGGAATCGAGCAACTGGCGCGGGCGGGGCAGGGCCCGCTGGCGGAGGAGATGCGGCTGACCGTCGCCGAGCTCTCCTGCGGCGTGCCCCTCAGCGCCGCCCTCGCCTCACTGCGCTCCCGCGTTCCCGGCGGCGAGCTGGCGACGCTCGTCGCCGCGATCGAGCGCTCGCGCAGGTTCGGCTCGCCGCTCGCCGAGCAGCTCCGCCGCCAGGCGACCTCGCTGCGCCGCGACAGCCGCCGCGCGGTCGAGGAGCGGGCCGCCCGCGCAGCGCCGAAGATCCAGCTCGTCGTCGCGCTCGTCCTCGTCCCCTCGGTCCTGCTGATGATCGCCGCGGCGCTGATCGCCAACGCCGGCACCCTGCTGGCGGGGTTCTAGCTCGCCGAGTCCGCGAGAGATCGTCGTATAGGCGAAGTCACGCGGACTCGCTACTCCAGCGCCTCGTCGCGGAGGCGCCGGGCGACGGCGCCGGTGGCGACGCGGATCGCGTCGAGGTCGGCGGCGCTCTCCTTGTGGCCGCTGACGTAGCAGCAGAGGGTGCCGTCGACGAGCTCGAAGGCGAACTTGTCGGGCGCCGAATCGGCCAGCCAGACGATGAAGGTGGGGGGGAAGAGCTGGCGCAGCCGGTTGGCGTCCTGCTCGTCGCCGGCGAAGATCTCGTACTTGTCGAGCAGCGCCTCGCTCTCCAGCGTCACCCGCTGTTTCTCGCTGCGGAAGACGTCCTCGAACTTCTCGAGGGCGCGGAGGCCGAACTTGCGCTGGCAGTAGAGCTCGGGGACGAACTCGGCGCACTCGGCCACCTCGACCAGGCCGACCGTGTAGCGGTAGTAGTTCGTCTGCCTGTCGCCGTCGCTGTCCCGCGTCTCTTCCTCATAGGTATAGAGAGCGAGGGTGCCCTCGAAGCCGTCGCCGAGGGGGCCGAGCAGGCTGCGCTCGGTGTAGCGCTCGTCGCCCTTGCGCAGCAGCGGCGTCGCCTGCGGCAGGCGGCCGCGGCCGTGGATCAGGGTCATCCCCCGCTGCTGCGCGTAGACCTCGAAGAAGTCGTGGGCGGCCTTCGAGTCGGCGATGACGAAGACGACGAGGACGCCGATCAGCAGGACGGCGATGGCGCCGAGCGCTCCCACCGCCGGGCCGACCGCGATCGCGCAGGCGACGAGGACGATCAGCGCCAGCGAGCCGATCACGGTCAGCGTCACCGGCTTCCGCATCAGCCGCTTGAAGTGGTGGCCGCGGAGGTCGTTGGCGTCGTCGGGGACGCCGGTGGCGACGGCTTCGGTGACGACCGGCTGGCTCTGCTCAGGGCTGCCCACGAGCGCAACCTACCGGGCGGGGAGGCGGATGCAATGGGGCGTGCAGAGGGGGGTCGTGTTGCAAAGTGGGGGAGAG
>DASUQZ010000032.1:0-2301 GCA_036280335.1 Solirubrobacterales bacterium | reverse complement strand
GCGGCGGTTCTCGCGGTCGGTGGTGGCGAAGACGACGTAGAAGTCGGCGATCGTCGCGTTGGTGATCCAGCTCTTCTGGCCGTTGATCACCCACTCGTCGCCGTCGCGGACGGCGCTGGTCCGCATCGCCGCCGGGTCCGAGCCCGCCTCCGGCTCGGAGAGCGCGAAGGCCGGCGACCACTCGCCGCTGGCGCACTTGGGCAGCCACCTCTGTTTCTGCTCCTCGGAGCCGAAGAGCTGGATCGGCAGCGTCCCCAGCTCCTGGACCATCAGCATCAGCGCGCAGGAGGCGTCGACCTTGGCGATCTCCTCGACCGCCATCTGCAGGACCAGCGTCCCGGTGCCGGTGCCGCCGTACTCGGCGGCGAAGGGCAGCCCGAGGATGTCGTGGGAGGCGAGCAGCTCGCGGATGTCCCAGGGGTACTCGCCGGTGCGGTCGATCTCCCCCGCCCGCGGCGCGATCTTCTCCTGGGCGAGGCGGCGGACCATGTCGCGCAGGTCGAGCGCCTCCTGGGAGATCTCATAGGCGGGCGTGACAGCTTCGACGCTCATTCGTTCCTTTCTCAATGGTCGTTTCCACCATTGTGGTCCCCATAGGGACACAAAGGGTGGAAACGATGTCGGGGCGGGGTTAGAAGACGGGGGACTCGGTGTCGGGGCGGGGTTAGAAGACGGGGGACTCGGTGTAGGTGCCGAAGACCTCTTGCATCGCGGCAATCATCTCGCCCTCGGTGGCCTGCGTGCGGGCCGCCTTGATGATCGGCGGCATCAGGTTGCCCTCGCCGGCGGCGGCGCGCCTCAACTCGGCCAGCGCCGCCTCGACCGCGGCGCCGTCGCGGGCCGCCCGCGTCGCCGCCAGGCGGTCGACCTGCTTGCGCTCAAGGGCGGGGTCGATCCGCAGGATCGGCATCGCTTCTTCGTCGTCCTGGATGAAGTCGTTGACGCCGACGACGATGCGGCGCCGTTCGTTCAGCTCCTGCTGGTAGCGGAATGAGGCGTCGGCGATCTCGCGCTGCGGGAAGTTGCGGCGGATCGCCTCGACCATCCCCCCCAGCTCGTCGATCCGGGCGAAGTACTCGTAGGCGGCGCGCTCCATCTCGTCGGTCAGCTTCTCGACGAACCAGGAGCCGCCCAGCGGGTCGGCCGTGTTCGGCACGCCGGTCTCGGTGGCGATGATCTGCTGCGTGCGCAGCGCCACCCGCACCGCCTCCTCGGTCGGCAGCGCCAGCGCCTCGTCGAAGGAGTTGGTGTGCAGGGACTGGGTCCCGCCCATCACCGCGGCCAGCGCCTCCAGCGCCGTGCGGACGATGTTGTTGAGCGGCTGCTGCGCGGTCAGGCTGACGCCGGCGGTCTGCGTGTGGAAGCGCAGCCGCATCGACTCCTCGCGGCGGGCGCCGTAGGTCTCCTTCATCTCCCGCGCCCAGATCCGCCGCGCCGCCCGGTACTTGGCGATCTCCTCGAAGAAGTCGTTGTGCGAGTTGAAGAAGAAGGAGAGCCGCGGCGCGAAGTCGTCGACGTCGAGGCCGCGCTCGATCGCCCGCTCCACGTAGGTGAAGCCGTCCTTGAGGGTGAAGGCAAGCTCCTGCTGCGCCGTCGACCCGGCCTCGCGGATGTGGTACCCGGAGATCGAGACCGGGTGCCAGCGCGGCATGTTCTCGGTGCACCACTCGATCATGTCGGTGACCAGGCGCAGCGCCGGCTCGATCGGGAAGCACCACTCCTTCTGGGCGATGTACTCCTTGAGGATGTCAGTCTGGATGGTGCCGCCGAGCTTCTCGGCGGGGACGCCCTGCTTCTCGCCGACCAGGACGTAGAAGGCGAGCAGGATCGCCGCCGGGGCGTTGATCGTCATCGAGGTGGTGACGCCGCCGAGCGGGATCCCCTCGAAGAGGCGCTCCATGTCGGCGAGGGTGTCGACGGCGACCCCCTCGCGCCCGACCTCGCCGAGGCTGCGCGGGTGGTCGGAGTCGTAGCCCATCAGGGTCGGCATGTCGAAGGCGGTCGAGAGCCCGGTCTGCCCCTGGTCGAGCAGGTAGTGGAAGCGCTCGTTCGTCTCCTCGACCGTGCCGAAGCCGGCGAACTGGCGCATCGTCCAGAGGCGGCCGCGGTACATGGTCGGCTGGGGGCCGCGGGTGAACGGGAACTGGCCGGGCAGGCCGATGCGCTCCGGGGACTCGGTCTTGCGGTCCGCGAGCGTCACCACGTCCGGGATGGGGATGCCCGAGTCGGTGACGAAGGACTTGCGGCGCAGCGGCATCTTCTGCGTCACCGCGGCCACGTCCGTCTTCAGGAACTTCTCGG
>DASUQZ010000031.1:0-4565 GCA_036280335.1 Solirubrobacterales bacterium | reverse complement strand
TCGGAGGCGGGGCCGGAGCGGACCAGGGGCGGCGCCGCGAAGGCGAGCCGGTCCTCCTCGCGCCGGATCCGGATCAGCCCGGCCTCGCACTCCTGCACGATCTCCTCGGCCGCGGGCTCTCCCCCGCCCTCGAGCCAGGCGTGGCAGGTGCCGAGCGTCGGGTGGCCGGCGAAGGGCAGCTCCAGGACCGGCGTGAAGATCCGCACCCGGTAGTCGGCCTCGGGCCGCGTCGGCGGCAGCACGAAGGTCGTCTCGGCGAGGTTCGTCCAGTTGGCGAACCGCTGCATCTCCTCGTCGCCCATCCCCTCGGCGCCGAGCACCACGGCGACCGGGTTGCCGCTGCAGGGACCGCTGCCGAAGACGTCCACCTGGGCGAATCGCCGCTCCACGGGAGCGAGTCTCTCATCTCGGTTGCTGATGTTGATTCCCGGCGACGAGCGCCGGGTAGCTGCCATCGATGAGACCCCCGATCGGCTCCCGCCTCCACGGCGTCCTCGACTACCTCACCGGCACCAAGCTGATCGGCGCCTCCTTCCTCCCGGTCCTGCGCGGCAGGTTCGCCGGCAAGGTCCTGCGGGCGGCGGGCGCGAGCCACATCGCCTACAGCCTCGTGACCAGGTACGAGCTCGGCGCCGTCAAGCTGCTGCCGTACAAGGCGCACCTCGGCATCGACGCCGCCGGCGCCCTGGGACTCGCCGCGGCCCCGCACCTGGCCGGAAAGGACGGGCTCGACCGCTGGGTCCTCGTCGGGGTCGGGGCCTACGAGCTCGGCGCGGTCCTGCTCAGCGATCCGCAGGGAAAGGGCCCGGGCGCCGGCGAACCGGGCTGGCGGGCGGTGACGGTCGAGTGGCCCGAGGCGGAGGTGAGCGCCTTCCTCGCCGACCCCGAGCAGGTCTCCCGCTTCTCCCCCGGCGGCGACTGGCAGGGCGAGTTCCGGCTGCGCGAGGCGCCCGGCGGGCGCGGGACCGAGCTGCACGCCAAGGCGAGCGCCGACGACCTGCGGCGGGCCAAGCAGCTGATCGAGGCCGGCGAGGTCGCGACCGCCGCGGGCGGGCCGGCGGGCCGGCGCGGGCCGCTCAGCGCCGTGCTGCCGACCAAGGACACGGGCGCGGCGGCGAAGGGGGCCGGAGCGTGAAGGCGATCACCTGGGCCGGCCCCAACCGCGTCGCCTGCGAAGAGGTCCCCGACCCCTCGATCGTCAACCCCCGCGACGCGATCCTCAAGGTGACGGCGACGACGATCTGCGGCTCCGACCTCCACCTCTACGACGGCTACATCCCGGCGATGCAGCGCGGCGACGTGCTCGGCCACGAGTTCATCGGCGAGGTGGTCGAGGTCGGGCCGGGGGCGCGCGACTCGCTCGCGGTCGGCGACCGCGTCTGCGTCTCGCCGATGATCTCCTGCGGCGCCTGCTTCTTCTGCAAGCAGGACCTCTACTCGCTCTGCGACAACGGCAACCCCGACGCCGCGATCCCCGAGGCGCTCTGGGGCCAGTCGCCCTGCGGGATCTTCGGCTACTCCCACATGACCGGCGGCTACGCGGGCTCCCACGCCGAGTACATCCGCGTCCCCTTCGCCGACGTCGGCGCGAAGAAGGTCCCGGAGGGGATCGAGGACACCAAGGCGCTGTTCTGCTCCGACGCCTTCGCCACCGGCTACTTCGCAGCCGACCTGGCTGGCGTCAAGGGCGGCGACGTCGTCGCCGTCTGGGGCGCCGGCGCGGTCGGGCTCTTCGCGATGGCCTCGGCGCGGCTGATGGGAGCCGAGCGGGTGATCGCGATCGACCGCTTCTCCGACCGGCTGCGGCTGGCCCGCGAGAAGGCGGGCGCCACCGACACGATCGACTACGAGGCGGTCGACGTCGTCGAGCACCTGAAGGAGATGACCGGCGGCCGCGGCCCCGACGTCTGCGTCGACGCGGTCGGGATGGAGGCCCACCACGGCGGCGCGCAGGGCGCCTACGACCGCACCAAGCAGGCGCTGCGGCTGGAGTCCGAGCGCCCCTACGTGATCCGCGAGGCGATCATGGCCTGCCGCAAGGGCGGCACGATCTCGATGGCGGGCGTCTACGGCGCCTTCGTCGACAAGTTCCCCCTCGGGGCGCTGATGAACAAGGCGCTGCAGCTGCGCACCGGCCAGGTCCACGCCCAGAGCTACATCCCCCGCCTGCTCGAGCACGTCGAGCGCGGCGACGTCGACCCCTCCTTCGTCGCCACCCACGAGATGAGCCTCGACCAAGCCCAGCAGGCCTACCGGACGTTCAAGCAGAAGGACGACGGGTGCGTGCGGGTCGTCTTCCGGCCCGCCGCCTGAGCCGCGCGCCGCCGCACCTACTACCGGGCGACGTGGAGCTCGAGCGCGTGGATCTGGCTCTGGCCGTAGGAGCCGGTCTGGACGGGGCCGGCGGCGCTGATCAGGTCGCCGGGGCCGGGCAGCGGCTGCGGGCGCAGGCCCCTGCGGACGTCGATCGCGGTCAGGCCGGGCAGGGTGATCCCCTGCGGGTCGGCGATCACGAAGTGGGCGTCGCCGTCGCCGTCGGGGTCGACCCGCTCGACGTAGACGATCCGGCCCTCCGTCTCGCGGCACCCGGCCACGCCGGCGGGGCAGCGGGACGGCTGGACCGCCGCGGGCTCGGTGCGCTCCCGCGGGGGCGGCTGCGCGCGGCGCGGCTCCCGGTCGGGGGCGCCTGCGTCATCCGTCCCGCACCCCGCGAGGAGCACGAGGAGGGAGCAGAGGATCGGGAGGATGAGACCGCGCGGCACCGCGGCAAGTATCGCGCCCGTTACCCGCGCCGCGGTTGTGGGTACGCGCAGACCTGAGGCAAACGTCCGAGGAGATCACCATGTCCGAAGTGCCGCAGGCGCCTGAGTCCCTCGAGGAGGAGCGGGGAACCTCACTGCGCGCCGCCATCTCGCGCGAGATGGTCAAAGCGATGAAGGCCTGCTACGGGAAGGGGCCGACGAAGGCGAAGTCCTACTTCTTCGACGACCTGCTCTTCGTGGTCATGCGCGGCGGCATGACCCCGGGTGAGAAGACGCTGCTGGAGGCTGGCGAGGCCGACGCCGTCCGCGCCTTCCGCCAGCACTTCGAGAACGTCATGGCCGAGCGGCTGACCGGCACGATCGAACAGCTGACCGAACGCAAGGTGCTCACCTACCAGAGCCAGGTGCTGTTCGACCCCGACGTCGTGATCGAGATCTTCGTCTTCGACAAAGCCCCTACGCCCGAGGCGATCGAAGAGACCGCCAAGGCCCTCCTCTCCGAAGAGGACCCGGGAACGGTCAGAGCCGACGACCCCGGCACCGACCCGGAGTAGGGCTACATCCGGTAGACCGGCGCCGCGGCCTCCTCGAGCGGAGCGCCGGCGCAGGCGTCGAGGGCGAGGGCCAGGACCCGGCGGGTGTCGCGGGGGTCGATGACGCCGTCGTCCCAGAGGCGGGCGGTGGAGTAGAAGGGGCGGCCCTGGCGCTCGTACTGCTCGCGCAGCTCGGCGGCGGTCTCCGGCTGGCCGACCTCCTTCATCACCGCGGCGGCCATGTCCCCGCCCATCACCGAGATCCTGGCGTTCGGCCACATGAAGAGGAAACGGGGCGAGTAGGCGCGGCCGCACATCCCGTAGTTGCCGGCACCGAAGGAGCCGCCGACGATCACGGTCAGCTTCGGCACCCGGGCGGTGGAGACGGCGGCGACCATCTTCGCGCCGTCCTTGGCGATCCCGCCCGCCTCGTACTTGGAGCCGACCATGAAGCCGTTGACGTTCTGGACGAAGACGAGGGGGATGCGGCGACGGTCGCAGAGCTCGACGAAGTGGGCGCCCTTCAGCGCGCTCTCGGAGAAGAGGATGCCGTTGTTGGCGAGGATGCCGACCGGGTGGCCCTCGACGTGGGCGAAGGCGCAGACCAGCGTTTTCCCGTACTTCTCCTTGAACTCGCGCAGCTCGCCGCCGTCGACGACGCGGCGCAGGACCTCGCGGACGTCCCAGGGGGCGCGGGAGCCGATCGGGACGACGTCGAGGATCTCCTTGGGGTCGCCGGCCGGCGGCCGCGGCTCGATCCGATCCCAGGGCGGCGCCGGCGCGGGCGGCAGCGTCGCGACGATCTCGCGCAGGATCCGCAGCGCCTCGGCGTCGTCTGCGGCCAGGTGGTCGGCAACGCCGGACTTGCGGGCGTGGACGTCGCCGCCGCCGAGCTCCTCGGCGGTCACCTCCTCCCCGGTCGCCGCCTTCACCAGCGGCGGCCCCCCGAGGAAGATCGTCCCCTGGTGGCGGACGATCACGGTCTCGTCGCTCATCGCCGGCACGTAGGCGCCGCCGGCCGTGCAGGAGCCCATCACCGCGGCGAGCTGCGGGATCTCCCGCGCCGACATGTTCGCCTGATTGAAGAAGATGCGGCCGAAGTGCTCGCGGTCGGGGAAGACCTCGTCCTGGAGCGGCAGGTAGGCGCCGCCGGAGTCGACCAGGTAGATGCAGGGGAGCCGGTTCTGCAGGGCGACCTCCTGGGCGCGCAGGTGCTTCTTCACCGTCACCGGGTAGTAGGTGCCGCCTTTGACGGTGGCGTCGTTGGCGA
>DASUQZ010000030.1:0-3896 GCA_036280335.1 Solirubrobacterales bacterium | reverse complement strand
GCGGTCGTGGCCGGGGCGGTCCTTGACGTACTCGATCAGCGACTCGTCGCCGCCGGTCAGCTCGATCACCCGCTTGACGACCTCGATGTTCTCGCACTCGTCGGGGCCGCCGACGTTGTAGGCCTCGCCGGCCTTGCCCTTCGCCAGCACGGTGTGGATGCCGCGGCAGAAGTCCTCGACGTAGAGCCAGTTGCGGACCTGCCTGCCGTCGCCGTAGACCGGCAGCGAGTCGCCGTGCAGGGCGTTCAGGACCATCAGCGGGATCAGCTTCTCCGGGTACTGGCGCGGGCCGTAGTTGTTGGAGCCGCGGACGATCGAGGCGTCAATCCCGTAGGTGTGGAAGTGGGCGGAGACGAGCAGGTCGCCGGCGGCCTTGGTCGCCGAGTAGGGAGAGGAGGGGTCGAGCGGCGAGGTCTCGGTGAAGGAACCCGACTCGATCGAGCCGTAGACCTCGTCGGTGGAGACCTGCAGGTAGCGCTCGACGCCCAGTTCGCGCGCCGCGTCGAGGAGGACGCCGGTGCCGATCACGTGGGTGCGCGCGAAGGCGTTCTGGTCCTCGATCGAGCGGTCGACGTGGGACTCGGCGGCGAAGTTGACGACCGCGTCGGCGCCCTGCATCGCTTCCCGGACGACCGCGGGGTCCTCGATCGCCCCCTCGATCAGGTTGGTGCCCTCGGGCAGGTTCTCGCGGCGCCCCGCGTAGGTGAGCTTGTCGAGGACGACGACGTCGTGCTCGTCGCCGACCAGCCGCACGTAGGTGGAGCCGATGAACCCTGCCGCTCCGGTGACCAGAAGCCTCATTCCGTTCCTTCCTGCGCTTGTCGTTGGGCGAGATAGCCTGCCAGCCCGTCCTGCCAGCTGGGCAGCCGGATCGCGTGCTCGCGCTGGCTGACCAGGGCCGAGAAGGCCGGCCGCGGCGCCGCGGCGCCGAATTCCTCGCTGGTGATCGAGAGCACCCGGCACTCGATCTTGGCCTGCTCGAAGATCTCGCGGGCGAATTCGTACCAGGAGCACTGGCCCGAGGCCGCCATGTGGTGGATGCCGTACTCGATCCCCTCGATCAGGCGGACGATGCCGTAGGCGAGGTGCCAGGTGTAGGTGGGCGAGCCGACCTGGTCGCGGACGACCGTGACCTCGCTGCGGTCCTCGGCCAGCTGCAGCATCGTCTCCACGAAGTTGCGGCCGCCGACACCGAAGAGGCCGGCCGAGCGGACGATGAAGTGGCGCTTGTTGGCAGCGGCGACAGCCTCCTCCCCGGCCAGCTTGGTCCGGCCGTAGGCCGAGAGCGGCGCCGGCTGGTCGCTCTCCACGTACGGCGCGCCCTTGGCGCCGTCGAAGACGTAGTCGGTGGAGACGTGGAGGACGCGCGCTTCCACCTTGGCGGCGGCCGCGGCGACGTTGCCGGCGCCGGACCCGTTGACGGCGAAGGCCGCTTCCTCGGCGCCCTCGGCGCCGTCGACGTCGGTCCAGGCGGCGCAGTTGATGACGACGTCGGGGCGCTCGAGGTCGAGGCGGCGGTCGAGCGCGCCCGGGTTGGTGACGTCGAGCTCGGCGCGGCCGTACCCGACCACGTCGTGGCCGGCGTTGCCGGCGGCGAGCATCACGTCGCGGCCGAGCATCCCGGCGGCGCCGGTGACGAGCAGCTTCATCTGGCGGAACTCGGGCGAGTCACGTGGCCGGACAGGCTAATCGCCAGGACGCCGGCGAGGCTCGCCGCGGCCACCACCGCCATCAGGGTCGAGAAGCCGAGACCGGGAACTTCGCCGATCCAGGGCGCGTAGACGAGCAGGGTGAGCAGCGTGTTGGCGCCGACCAGGGGGATGGTGAGCCTCGGGTAGGTGGCCTCCAGGGCGGCCACGAGGCCGGCCATGCCCAGCAACGGCACGGCGAAGGTGAGCGAGGCCGGGATCGCGCGGCTGGCGCCGTTGCCGAACATCAGCAGCGCGAAGACGACGACAGAGCCCGCGAAGAAGAGCAGCGAGAAGCGTCCCAGCCCCCACTCAGGCCCGTCGCGCCAACGGCCGCCGAGGCGGCCGAGCAGGATCGGGACGAGGGCGAGGGGCAGCAGACCGAGCGCCCAGAAAAGGTGCCAGTGCGGGATCTCGCGAGCCTTGGAGATAGCTTCGGAGAAGTCGCCGTCCGCCGCCGCGGTCACGAGGTCGCCCAGCTGGGTCGTCACCGGCCCCCACTGGAAGATGCCCTCCGGAGGCGGAGCCGTGGTCGGGTTGCCGCCGGCCATGGTGAGGAAGTTGCGGTACTTGTTGTCGATCGTCCCGGCCAGCCCCGCCTCGGCGTATTCGTCGCCCAGCGTCTCCAGGGTGCCGCGGTCGTCGAGCCCGGCGAAGCCGCCCAGCGAGAGCTTCTCGAGGCGGTTCGAGGGCGGGTCGACGAACTGCTTATAGCCGAGCCAGGGGAGCAGGAAGACGGCCAGCGCGACGACCCCGGCGAGGAGCCAGCGGCGTTCGGGCAGCCCGCGCCAGAGCGCCAGCGCAGCGACCGGGACGAGGGCGAAGGCGGTGCTGCTGTGGGCCAGCAGGGCGAGGCCGGCGCAGGCCGCGAGGAGAACGACCGTCCAGGGCCTCCTGCGGATCAGCGGCTCGCCGGGCGAGACCACCAGCGCCAGCGCCGCCAGCACGAACGCCCCGGCGAGCAGCTTCGGCCAGACGTAGAAGGCATTGGCGATCGCGACGCCGCTGACGATCGTCGCGACCATCGCCAGGCCGCGGGTGCGGGCGGAGACGCGCGCGGCCAGCAGCAGCGCCCACATGCCGACCACCCAGAGCTGCTGCAGGGCGATTCCCAGCGTCTCGTAGCGCACCTCCCCCATGCCGCTGTCGAAGACCCGGTTGGAGAGGACGTAGCCGATCTGCAGCGGCCCGCGGTCGCTGAACTGCCAGCCGGCGGCGGCGTCGTAGGGAGGCGGACCGGGGTGACCTTCGAACAGCCACTGGGAGTGGCTGAGCGGGATGTTGTTGTCGCCGGCGAACGGCGTGGGGTCGGTGGCGAAGCGGTAAGCCGACACTCCCATTGCGAAGTCGGTGCCGCCGTACATGAACCCGAAGCCGGTGACGAAGAGGGTGGCCAGCCCCCACAGCCCGAGCGGCACGGCAAGCCGGCGCAGCAGGGCGCGCTCGCGCGCGGCGGCCGGCCAGGACCAGGCGATCAGGCCAACCGAGCCGAAGCGGACGAGGTAGGCGCCGCTGGGACCGACGCTGGGCGGCAGGAAGTACGCCCAGAAGGTCAGCATCGCCGCGGCGCCGCTGGCGACCAGGGCGAGGCTGAGGATCGTCGCGACGTCCCGCAGGCCGAGCCGCACCGCCAGCAGCGCCGCGGCGACGGCCGGCAGCCCCGTCAGCGCCAGGCCGAGGAGCGCCAGCAGCAACGTCTCCGCGCCGCTCACGGCTGCCTAGACGAGTTTGATCTCGGAGCGGTCGCCGACGAGGAGCTGGAGCGTCTTCGGCATCCCCTCGCTGCGGGTCAGCTTGACTTCCTTGCCGAGCAGGCTCGCCTCCATCCGCGTCCCCAGGTCCTCGACCACGGAGCCGGAGAGGACGATCGAGTTCTCTACTTCGGAGCGGCAGACGCGGACTTCGTCGCCGATCGAGGTGTAGGGGCCGATGTAGGCGTCCTCGACGACGGCGCCGGCGCCGATCACGGCCGGGCCGCGGACGACCGAGCGCTCCAGCCTGGCGCCGGGGCCGAGCACTAGCCGGCCCTCGACCTTGGAGGCTTCGTCGACCTCGCCCTCGATCGAGGTGACCAGCTCCTCGAGCACGAGGCGGTTGGCCTCGAGCATGTCGGCGAGCTGGCCGGTGTCCTTCCACCAGCCCCGCACCACCTCGGAGCGGACGGTGCGGCCGTCGTCGATCAGCTTGTCGATCGCCTCGGTGATCTCC
>DASUQZ010000029.1:0-6798 GCA_036280335.1 Solirubrobacterales bacterium | reverse complement strand
CCTCGCCGAGGTCCGATTCGACCCCGGGCGGGACGGCGTGGTCGGCGATCCGCACCTCGTCGACCTCGACCCCCTCGGCGCGGAGGGCGTCGGCGACGACCGCCGCCAGGGCACCGGTGTTCGAGCGCTCCGGACTCGCTTTCAGGGTGCAGTTGAGGACGATCGCCTTCATCCCTACGCGGCTACCCCGGCGCCGCGGAGGGGAATCCCGGCGTAGCGCAAAGCGCCGGGCCTGACCGCCTCTATCCGAGGAGCTCCCTCGCCATCCGTCGCTCGAACGCGAGGGTGGTGGCGAGGCGCTGCCAGAGCGAGGGGTTGTGGGTGACGATCGGACGCGGCAGGGGGCCGGTGCGGCCGCAGCGGAGATCCTGGGAGCCCGCCGCGATCACGGCGCCGCTCTCGCCGTCGCGCAGCTCCAGGCGTAGCCGTCGCAGCGAGTCGAGGCGCTCGCGCAGGGGCAGGTCGGGGGGAGCCTCGCGCCGACCCCGGATGCGCACCTCGCGGCCGCCGGTCTGCAGGCTTCCCTCGTAGGCGAGGGCGCCGTCCTCGAGGACGACCCGGCCCTCGCGCAGAAGGGCGTCGCCGACGGCGGACCCGCGCAGGCCCCCGACCAGCCGCGCCTCCCGCCGGGGGCCGCGGAGGAAGGCCGCGGCGTCAGGGGCTTCCGCCGCCAGCTCCACCTCGCCCAGCGGGCCGGTGTAGCGCTCGCGCCACCAGACGCAGCGGCCCGGCTCCTCCATCCGCGTCGCCGCGCTCGTCAGCGCGATCCCGCTCTCCCGGTCCGCCGCGTCGAGGTAGCGCCAGGCGTCGGCGTAGCCCATCGCGATCAGGGTCGCGGCGTCGATCCGGCCCATGAAGAAGTCCGGGTCGAGGGGCAGCGGGTGCTGCGGCTTGACGACGTGGACGATCACCGGCCGCTGCTGGCCGTAGGGGGAGTGGCCGGCGGCGATCGCCTCGTTCAGCTCGCGCAGGCGGTCGAATTCCTCGAAGAGGACGCCGTTGGCGCTCTGCTCGATCATGTGCACGTACTGCGGGAAGGGGCCGTCGTGGTAGGCGGGGGTGTTGCCGATGCACCAGAGCACCCACAGCTCCTCGGCCCCGCGCTTGACGGCGTCGATCAGGTTGGCGTCCTTGATCCAGACCGAGTCGAGGTAGGGCGTGCCGCCGCGCCGCACCGCGGGCATCAGCACCGGCAGGGAGATCGCCGCGACGAGGGCGTCGAGGTCGACGTTCCGGTGCTCGATCGCCTCGTTGGCCTTGGTCGCGTGGTTGCAGGCGTTGAAGGTGGCCTCGATCCCCTCGGCGGCGCGGATCGCCTCGACGTCGACCCCCAGGTGCGGGAAGACGCCGCGCCTGATCCCGCGGGCGCCGCCCAGCCCGGGCAGGCGCGGGGCGCGCAGGTAGTCGCGCAGTCCGAGCGGCGCTGCGAAGTCCCGCACCCGCAGGGTCCGCCAGCGCTCGGCCATCTCCCGCGGCGCCCGTCCCGACATCAGCATCGCCAGGTTGATCGTGCCGCCGGAGGTGCCGTCGGCGTGGGCGAAGGCCAGCCCGGCCTCCTCGAAGGCGCAGAGCACGCCGGCCTGCCAGGCGACCCGCATGCCGCCGCCGGCGAGGATCAGCGACCGGCGCGGGGAGCCGGACCCGCTCGGTCCCAGGGCGAGGGAGGGCGTGTGCCGCATCGTCGGGAGGCGCCGGGGCCTACCGGCGGATCCGCCGCCAGTACTCGGCCGCCAGCAGGCCCGAGAGCAGGTCGAAGAAGGCGACCCCGAGGGCGAGGGGGGAGAAGATCCGCCGCCTCACGCCGAGCCCCACGGCGACGAAGGCGCCGATCTTCTGCAGCGCCGCCCAGAAGACGATCACCGGGTCGCGCCCGGGCCTCAGCAGCGCGTCGAGGAGCCCGCCGCCGACGACGACCATGAACATCCCGACGGTGCCGAAGAGGTGCCGGGCGGAGGCGTCGTCCTCGGCCGCCAGGAGGCGGAGCAGCCGCCGCGGCGCCAGCACCTGGACGGCGCCGGAGACCATGGTCAGGCCGGAGATCGCGACGAGGATGCGGCGGAGCAGCGAGGTCGACATCTCAAGCCGCCTTGAGGACGAAGTAGAGGGCGATGGCGATCCACTGCACCGTCCACAGCGAGGTGCGGATCACGTTCAGCCGCATCCACTTCCCGAGCAGGACGTGCAGCCGCTCTTCGTCCTCGACCCCCGCCTTCAGCTCCTTGTTGTACGGGAAGATGAAGAGGAGCGTGAGGACGGTGGCGGCGATCACCCCGGCCAGGTAGGCGATCGGGGCCCAGAGGTACTCGCTGTCGGCCTCGCCGACGATCAGCGCCACCGAGGCGACGATCATCGCGATCGTCATGTAGGTGAAGAAGTCGGTGGCGTGCTTGACCGGCTCGATGAAGGGCAGCTCGTAGGTCCGCGGGGTGAGCTTCGGCTCGATCGGGAACGAGAAGAGGACCAGCGACCAGCCGGTCCCCAGGTACATCGAGGCGAACAGCAGCATCAGCGCCGCCACGATCACGTTCGCGGTCTCGGTCATCGCTTCGGCGGCTCCAGCCAATCCTGGCTCTGGCCGAGGTCGACGACGCTCTCCAGCCCCTCCGGGACCTCCTCCGGCGGCTGGTCGTAGTGCAGGAACCAGGCCTCGAAGTGGTCGTCGAGGACGCCGGCCGTCTCCGGGAACCAGCCCGTCAGCACCGGCCGCCTGCCGATCCCCAGCTCCTTCAGCGGCGCGACCCGCGGGTGGTCGCCGATCACCAGCCGCCCGGAGCGGCTGAACGGGAGGTTGAAGCCGGCCTTCCCCCGGAAGTAGATGTAGGACTTCATCAGCATGCCGCGGAAGGCGCAGTAGTTGACCGCGGCGGCGGCGACCGGCAGGCCGGCGAAGCGCGGCCGGTCGATCTCGACCCGCACCGCCAGCTGCCCGTCGAGGTCGTACTGGCTGGAGACGGTCCGGTCCTCGATCACGAAGTCGAGGCTCGCCTGGTGCTTCGGCATCCCCCAGATCCCCTTGCCGCCCTTCACCGAGACTTCGCTGCTGACCGGCAGGTCGACCACGAACTGGCCGGTCCCGTAGCGCTTCATGAGGAGGGCCGGCAGCAGCGGCGGGGCCGGGCGCTCCCCGTGCGTGCAGGCGATCGCGATCGAGTACTCCACGTAGCGCCCGATGTCGGTGACTTCGTAGTTGACCACCGTGATGACGAGGGCGCCGCGATCGCCCCAGAGCCGCATCGGATGCACCTCGTCGCCGGGGATCAGCTCGGCCGCCCGCGCCAGGTCGATCGGGAAGATCGCCATCAGCGACGGCGTCTTCTCCGAGTTGACCGGCAGGGCGAAGCGGATGCCGTCGACCAGGGCGTGGCGCCCCTCCTGTCGCTCGAGGCGCTTCGGGATCTTCACGCAGCGGCTCCTTTCTCCAGCTCGTCGAGGATGACCGGGAACACGTCCTGCGCCGCCCGCCGGCCCATGAAGACGTCGAGGTGCCCGTAACCGGGGAAGTAGTGGGCGCTGTGGCGCCCCGGCTGGTGGCGCTCGAACCACTGGTGGGTGCGGTGCTGGCTCTCGGGCAGGAAGCAGTGGTTGGCCTCGCCGGCGAGGAAGGAGAAGCGCGCTTCGGTCTGCGGCGGCTGGGCGACGAAGCTTTCGGGGAGCTCGGGGCGGCCGTCGACCGGAACCAGCTGCCCCGCCTCGACGCAGGCGCGGATCTGCCGGAAGAAGGTCAGCGGCACCTCGGCGAACTCCCCCTTCAGCCACTCGTGGGTCTCGGGGTTGAGGTTCTCGTGGCGCCAGAGGGTCGGGAAGCCGACGCCGTAGGTGAAGCTGGCGAGGCGGCAGACGTCGTTGTCGCACTCGTGGTGGGTCGCCAGCACGAAGGCGTGCAGCAGCTTCGGCGCCACCCAGGGCGCGCCGCTCACGCCCCACTGCGGGTTGAGGTAGCCGAGGACGCGGGCGGCCGGCGGGATCGCGTAGCGCAGCTTGGCCCTGGCGAAGCGGGGGACGACCGGGTGGAGGGTGACCGCGTTGGCGACCACCGTCGTCACCTCCGGCACCAGCCCGGCGACGGCCGCCATCATGAAGCTGGTCGAGCCCTGGCAGTGGATCACCGCCTGGATCTCCTCGGCGCCGGTCTCCTCGACCACCTTCCGCACCGCCCGCGGGTGGTCGAGCACCGCCGCCTCGTCGAGCGTCCACTCGTTGTGGGGGATGTCGATGCTGGCCCGCCAGTTCTCGAGCCAGACGTCGTAGCCCTGCTCGACCAGGACGTCGACCAGGTTCGCTTCGGTCGGGGCGCGGTAGATGTTGGCCCGCACGCCGGCGCCGTGGACGAGCAGCACCGGCCCCTTCGCCGGCGCATGCTCTCCGGTGACGTGGATCAGGTTGCACTCGAGCCCGTCCTCCGCGGTGAAGGGGACGGTCTCCTCGCGCTGCGCGACGGCGGTCACCGATTGCCCTTCGCCGCCGGCCCGTAGACCTCCCAGAGGTTGCCGGCGAAGAGGGCGCCGAAGCGGGCCACCGCGTCGAGCCGCCCGTTCGGGGTGGTGTCGAAGGTCGTCAGCTGCCTGGCGAAGTCCAGCGGCTCGATGTGGAGGATGCCGGCGGCGATCGTCTCGGCCGCCTCGTCCTCCTCGGGGCCGACGTGCCCGGCCAGCACCCGGGTGTAGAGGGTGGAGGTGTCCTTCCAGACGTTGTCGACGCCGGGGTCGTCCTCGACGACCTTGAAGCCGGTCATCGTCACCGGGTGCTCCTCGCCGTCGGTGAAGTGGAGGCGGTAGAGCATGCGCTTGCGGCGCCTGCCCCCGTCCTGGTTGACGAAGAGGTTGAAGAGGCCCGCTTCGACCTCGCGCCTGCCCCCGAGCGCGTCGCACTCGACGTAGCCCTCGGCCCGCCCCAGGTGGTCGGGGTCGGTGATGAAGCGGTCGAGGTCATCGGCGGTGATGGTCAGGTGGAACATGAAGCGGGTGCCGCTGCCCTCGCCGTCGCGGCTGCCGCGCTCGAAGTCCTCCTCGCCGAAGCCGACGAACCCCTTCATCTCCTCGGTGAAGGCGATCGAGACGCCGCGGTGCGCTTCGACCGGGGCGGTGGGCTCGGCCGGGGGCGGCGGCGGTGGGCTCGGCGGTGGGGAGGCGGTCTGGCGCGGCAGGTCCGCGGTGGCGCCCCCGAGGATCGCCTCGGCGGCGCGATCGGCGACGGCGGCGATGGTCAGGCTCGGGTTGGGGCCGACCGGGCCGGGCATCACCGAGCCGTCGACGACGTGGAGGCCGGGGTAGCCGAAGACCTCGCAGTTGGCGTCGACGACGCCCTCCTCGGCGCTCCACCCCATCGGGCAGCCGCCCAGCGGGTGCACCGTGATCACCCGGTTCAGGTGCCAGATCGGGTTGTCCATGAAGCTGCCGCCGAGGCGGTCGCAGATTTCGTCGGAGAGGTTGCGGACCCGCTTGAAGTAGGCCTCCGAGGTCTTCGTGTTCCAGTCGACCTGGAGCCGCTCCTTCTCGAGGAACATCCGGCCGTCGGGGATGTCGCGGCCCATCCCCAGCAGCGGCAGCACCCCCGAGGAGAGCTCGCAGTCGCCGAACAGGGAGGAGATCTCGCCGCTCAGCGAGGTGTCGTAGTCGCGCCGCAGCACCCGGCGGGCGATCCGGGCGAGGATGCGCGGGGCCATCCGCGCCACCGTCCCCGGCGTTTCGACCCCCTGCAGCAGCCAGGTGCCGAACTCCGGGAAGCCGGCGTCCTCCAGGTAGAAGCCGCGCTCGCCCTCGACGCCGTCGTCGTCGTGTTCGTCGGGCATGCGGATCGCGCTGGTGATCACCGGCCCGTAGCCCGGATTGATCACGCGCGGCTTGGGCTTCCCGCCCGCGACGGCTTCGCTGCAGCGCACGGCGAAGCTCAGCAGGTCGCCGTTGCCGGAGAAGTGGGTGCCGAGGGCGCGGCTCAGGCCCGGGAAGGCGGCCCGGTTGCGCAGCAGCAGGAAGGTCGAGCCGAGGGTCCCGGCCGAGAGCACGAGGCGGTCGGCGGTGACGGTCGAGCGGGGCAGCCGCTTCGTGTCGGTCTTCGTCCCCTCCTGCTCGGGGGAGTGCTCGACGTAGTGGATCGCGTAGCCGCCTCCCTCGCGGGGCTCGAACCCCCGCACTTCGTGGCGGCAGCGGATCTCGGCGCCGGCATGCCAGGCCGCGGTCAGGTAGGTGTAGTCGAGCGAGTTCTTCGAGCCGAAGTTGCAGCCGACGTCGCACTCGCCGACGAGGCGGCAGGTCTGGCGGGTGCGGCCGTGGATGTTCGGCCGCTCTTCGGGGATCGGCTCCCCCGGGACCGCGGGCGCGCCCGGCTCCGGGGCGAAGCTGACCGCCAGGTCGGGCAGGAACCAGTCGCGGCCGAGCTCCTCGGCGGTGGCCTTGAAGGCCCGCGTCTTCGGCGTGCTGTCGTAGGGCGCCTGGTCGAAGGGGTAGGGCGTCGCGCCGAGCATCCGCTCGGCTCTCTCGTAGTGGGGCTCGAGGTCCTCGTAGGTGACCGGCCAGTACTCATAGCCGGGGCCGCGGTCTTCCTTGACGAACCAGGCCGGGTCCTTGCGGATCATCACGTTGGCGTAGATCAGCGAGCCGCCGCCGAGCCCGCTGCTGATCAGCGACTCGAGCCCTTCGAAGGACCAGAGGTCGAACATCCCGTGCAAACCCTCGCTCGGGTCCCAGAAGTTCTTGCTGAGGTCGAGCGGGCTGCGCGGGAAGGAGCCGGGGGGATAGGGCTTGCCCCGCTCGAGGACCAGGACCCTCTGCCCCGCCTCGGCGAGGCGGTAGGCGGTGACCG
>DASUQZ010000028.1:0-2180 GCA_036280335.1 Solirubrobacterales bacterium | reverse complement strand
CGACGCCGGTCGGTGAGTCCTCGAGGGCGACCACGGAGGGGCCAGGATCGACACCGAGCCTCCGGCAGGCCTCGAGGTAGGGATCGGGCGCGGGCTTCGGCGCCGCCACCTCGTGGGCGCTGAGGACGACGTCGAAGAGATCCTCGAAGCCGACGATCTCGATCGAGCGGCGCACGAAGCGCAGCGGCGAGTTGGAGACCAGGCCGATCGGCGTCCCCCGCTCGCGCAGGCGCTCGAGCAGCTCGCGGGCGCCGATCATCGCCTCGACCCCGTGCTCGAGCTCGGCGACGACGAGCGCGTTCAGCTCCTCGATCAGCTCCTCCGCCCGGCCCGGCTCGCCCAGCCGCCGCTCGAGGATGCCGCCGGCGATCTCCGCCGAGGTTCCGACCAGCTCGAGCTTGTTCGCCGGCGTGAACTCCAGCCCGCGGCGCTCGAAGAGGTCTTCCTCGGCGCGGGTCCAGACCGACTCGGTGTCGAGCAGCAGCCCGTCGTTGTCGAAGACGACGGCGTCGGGCAGCGCGGCCATCAGCCGAGCGCCGCCAGCAGCCCGGCCAGCTCCTCGTCGACCTCGCCCTCGAGCTTCAGCTCGGCGTCGCCGTCGTAGGGGGTCTCGCCCTTAGTGACGATCGCCAGCCGGCCGCCCCCCGAGAGGGTCAGCTGCGGTAGCCCCGCCACGGGATGGACCGCCAGCGAGGAGCCGACGCAGATGATCAGGTCCGCCGCTTCGGCCAGCTCGGTCGCCCGCGCGATCGCCGCTTCCGGCAGCAGCTCGCCGAAGAGGACGACGTCCGGTTTGACCGCCCCGCCGCAGGCGGTGCAGATCGCCACTCCGCGCGCGTCGAAGAGGTCGTCGACCTCCTCGAGCCCGAAGGCGGTGGCGCAGGCGGTGCAGGAGGAGGTCTCGATCGAGCCGTGCACCTCGATCACGTTCTCGGAGCCGGCGGCCCGGTGCAGGCGGTCGATGTTCTGGGTGATCACGCCCTCGATCAGGCCCCGCCGCTCCAGCTCGGCCAACGCCTCGTGGGCCCGGTTCGGCTCTTTGCCCCCGAGCGCCTGGAAGCGCGGCCGGTAGTAGGACCAGAAGCGCTCCGGCTCGCGCTCGAAGACGCTGATGTGGGCGACCTCCATCGGGTCGACCTTCGCCCACAGCCCCGTCTCCGGCGTGCGGAAGTCGGGGATCCCGGAGGGCACCGAGACGCCGGCGCCGGTGAGGGCGACGGCGCGGCGCGACCGGCCGAGCAGCTCGGCCAGTCGCTCCACCTCCTGGGAGATCGCTACCTGCCGCTCCACTTCGGGCTGCGCTTGCCGAGGAAGGCGCTGATGCCCTCTTTGGCGTCCTCGCTGCGGAAGGCGGCGGCGAAGCCCTGCTTCTCGGCCTCGATCCCGTCGTCGATGTCGCCCTTGTGGGAGACGGTCTTGATCTGCTCGACCGCGAGCGGCGCCTGGCCGGCGAGCTTGCGGCCCCACATCAGCGCCGTCTCGAACAGCTCGTGGTCGGGGACGACGCGGTTGACGAGGCCGAGCTCGAGCGCCTCGTCGGAGAGGATCGCGTCGCCGACCAGGTTCATCTCGAGCGCCTTGCTGGGGCCGACCAGGCGCGCCAGGCGCTGGGTGCCGCCGAAGCCGGGGATGATCCCCAGTTTCACCTCGGGCTGGCCGAAGACGGCGGCCTCGGCTCCGATCCGGAAGTCGCAGGCCATTGCCAGCTCGCAACCGCCGCCGAAGGCGATCGAGTTGACCGCGGCGACCGTCGCGACCCGGGCCTGGCCGAAGTCGCGGAAGAGCGCGTGGGCCTTGTGGATCAGCTCCTCACCGCTGCGCTCGTCGAGGGTGGTGAAGGCCTTGATGTCGGCCCCCGCCGAGAAGACCACCGGCACCGAGGAGGCGATCACCATCGCCCCGATTTCGCCGCTGTCCTTGACCCGGTTCCAGACCGTCTCCAGGTCCTCGATCACCTGCGGCGAGAGCGAGTTCATCGGCAAGTTGGCGAGCCAGGCGATCGCGACGTTGCCGCGGGTGTCCAGCTTCACCGTCTCGGCCTGCTCGCCCTCGTCGGCCTGCGGGTAGGGGTAGAAGCCCTGGCCGGAGGAGAGCCCGTGGCGGCCCTGGGCGACCAGCCGCTTCAGGGTCACCGGCGGCGCGAAGCGCTCGCCGTACTTCTCCTCGAGGTTCTCCATCGT
>DASUQZ010000027.1:0-16618 GCA_036280335.1 Solirubrobacterales bacterium | reverse complement strand
CGTAATCCGGGTTAGCTACTTTGCATTGATCCGGGCAGGGAAATTCATACTGGCTCTTCTGCTGATGGCGGGGCTCTGGAGCGGCAGCGCCCAGGCGCTCTCGCTGCAGCAGGTCGGCAGCGGCTTCGAAGAACCGATCTACGTCACCTCCGACCCGAGTAATCCCGACCGCCTCTTCGTGGTCGAGCGGCCCGGATCGATCCTGCTCGTCGAGAACGGCGCGGTGAAGCCGTTCACCGACATCCGTTCCCTGGTCGATCCGAGCGGCGAGGGCGGGCTTCTCTCGATCGCCCTCTCCCCCGACTTCCAGACCAGCGGCCGCTTCTTCGTCTACTACACCGGCGAGGAACAGTCTCCGCCCGAGATCCACCTCGCCGAAATGGTCGCTGTCGGCTCGACCGCCTCACCGGCGACCCGCCGCAACCTGCTGACGATTCCCCATCCGGATCACAACAACCACTACGGCGGTCAGCTCCAGTTCGGTCCCGAAGGCAATCTCTTCATCTCCACCGGCGACGGCGGCGGCAGCAACGACGAGCACCAGAACGCCCAGAACCTCGCTACGGCCCTCGGCAAGATCCTCCGCATCCACCCCGACCCGAGCGGGGCGTTGCCGTACACCATCCCCGCCGGCAATCCCTTTGCCGCCAGCCCCGGGGCCGACCCGACGATCTGGAGCTACGGCCTGCGCAACCCCTTCCGCTTCTCCTTCGACCATCTCACCGGCGACCTCTGGATCGGCGACGTCGGCCAGGACGAGCGCGAGGAGGTCGACTTCGCCGCCGCGCCCTGGCTCGGCGGCGGCGCCAACTACGGCTGGAACTGCCGCGAGGGCTTCCTCAGCGGAACGGTCCCCCCCGAGCCCGGCTGCGCGAGCGCGACGAGCTTCGTCGACCCGGTCTTCGACTACGTCAACCCCCCCGACAGCTGCGCCGCGGTGATCGGCGGCTACGTGGCCCGGGGTCCCGGCTACGGCGACCTCTTCGGCCGCTACCTCTACGGCGACCTCTGCGCCGGCGACCTGCGCTCGTTCTGGCCGGGGGCGCCCTTCGCCACCGACCGCGACGAGGGGATCAACATCGGCTCGCTCAACTCCTTCGGCGAGGACTCCTGCGGGCGTCTCTACGCCGTCTCCGGCAACGGCCCCGTCTACCGGCTCGTCGGGCCCGGCGGGACGTTCTGCCCGAGCGCCGCCCCGGCCCCCGTCCTCGCCCCTTCCTTCGTCGGCATCAGGGCGATCACCAAGCGGGTGCTGCGCAAGCGCCGCGCCCTGATCAGCGCCTGGGTGTCCCCCTGCAAAGGCCGCCGCGGCGAGCGGGTGACGCTCTGGCGGGGCCGTCGCAAGATGGGCGTCCGCCGGCTCGACCGCGTCTGCTCGGCCCGCTTCCGCCCGCGGATCAAGCGCCGCACCGGCTTCCGGGTGACCGTCAAGGCCAACCAGACCCACGCGGCGGCGATCTCCCGCAAGCTGACGATCAAGATCAAGCGCCGGAAGCCGGCCTCGCGCCGCGCGGGGAACCGCTGAGCCTCGAGCATCTCGCATAGCTTTCGCGCGTGCTCGCCCCGCATCGAGCTCCGCTTGCCTGCGGCGCCCTCGGCTCCTACGACCGGGAGCGCGTCCTGCGCATCGCCGCCCGCCTCGGCTGCTTCCCGCGGCCCGTCCACGAGGACTCCGGCTCGATCCTGCTGCTCGACCGCGAGCCGATCGAATGGAGCGGCGCCCGGCAGCGCGGGCTGGCCTGGCTCGAGGGGGAGATCTGGCGGCCCCAGCCGCTCACCGACTGGCAGGCGGCCGCGACTCACGGCCTGACCGGGCTCGTCGTCGACGGCCGCAAGCGCTACCTGCACACCTCCCTCAACGGCCTGGCGCCGGTCTACTGGATGGAGGACGGCGGCGCCGTCTACTTCGCCTCGCGGATCGACCCGCTGGTGCGGACCGCGCCGCGGCGGCTCTCGATCGACTGGCAGGCCTGGGCGGCGATCGTCGCCATGCGGCACCCGCTCGGCGAGCGCACCCCGTTCGCCGAGGTGCGGCGCCTGCCCAACCACGCGACCCTGCGCCGCCGGCTCGGCCGCGCCCGGCCGCGGAGCCACACCTGGCCGTGGGAGGAGGTCGAGCCCCGGGCGACGGTCGCCGCAGCGGCCGACGGAGTGGCGGCGGCGCTGGAGAGCTGCCTGGCGCCGGTGGAGGGCGATGTCGTCTGCCCGCTCAGCGGCGGCCGGGACTCCCGCCTGCTCTTCGTCGCGCTCGCCCGGGACGGGCGGGCGGCGAGCGCGATCACCGTCTCCGACGACGAGGGCGCGACTCACGAGGAGCAGTTCGCGGCGCCGGTTGCGGCGGCGCTGGGGGTCCCGCTCGAGCGGCTCGAGGCCGCCGCGGCCGAGTACGCGGCCGACTGGGAGGAACGGGCGCGGCGGGTCGAGTACCAGTTCGCCGACCATGCCTGGCTGATGCCGGTGGCGCGCCGCATCGAAGGGCTTGCCACCCCGGTCCCCGACGGCTTCGGGATCGACGTCTTCTTCTGCGCCGGCCGCCACTTCTACACCGATGAGACGCTCGACACCCGCGACGACGGCCGGGCGGCACGGGCGATGTTCGACAGGCTGCGTCGCTACGGGATCGCCCATCGCGCGCTGGCGCCCGAGTTCCATGGACCGGTCGAGGCGAGCGCCTGGGAGCAGTACCGGGCGGCGACCGAGCGCTTCCAGGGGCACCCCTCGCAGCCGATCCTCTCCCTGTACGGCACCCGCTCGGTGCGCGGGGTCTCGGCGTACTCGACGGCGCTGCTGGGGTCGCGGGCCAGGATGCTGATGCCGGGGGCGAACGGCGCCCTCGCCGCGGCGGCGCTGGAAGCCTCGCCGCACGACAAGCTCGGCGGCGTCCTCTACGACGAGGTCTTCAGGCGGCTCGGGCCGGCGGCGGGCCTGCTGCCCTCGACCACCGGCGCCCCCCGGCAGGCGCCGTACCTGCCGCGGCGCTGGCGCAGCGCCCAGGCGCTCGCCTTTTACCGGCGATCCCTCGCCGACGGCCCCCTTGCCCCCTACCTGGCGCCGGAGCTGCTCGGCTGGCTGGAGGCGCCGGAGGGAATCGAGCTCTCGGGCGACCTGCGGATGGGGATGGAGGCGGTGAGCATGCTGCACGCCTGGTGGCGCCGCTACCGCGACATCCTCGTCGAGGTCGACCCCGCCGAGCTGCTCGGCTAGCGGCGCCGCCGGCGCCGCAGTCGCATCAGCCCGCGCAGCGGCGCGGTGAGGCGCCAGCTCGCGGTCGCCTCGTACTCCATCTTCATCCCCTTTTCGACCGCCTTGCCGTGATCGATCAGGCGCTGATTCGCGGCCTCGGCCTCCGCGATCAGACGGTCCCTCAGTTCGACGTTCTCACGGCTGAGGGCGTGCACCTCGGCGCGGGCCCGCCACTCGAGGCGCACCAGCCGCGCCATCTCCTGCAGGCCTTCCCGGGGCCTCCCCGTGGGGGCGTCGAGCCCGCGCATCGTCTCCACCAGCTGCTGGGCGTGGATGTTGGCGCGGTGATGGCCGATCACCAGGTCGTGGTTGACCGGCCCCATCGCCGGCGAGTAGCGGCGCAGGTCCTCGGCCAGCTTCTCGGCGTCGGCGACGGAGCGGCCGCTGCGCCCGGCGATCCCGTCGGCCTCGATCGCCGGATAGCTCTCCGGCGTGATCCAGCCGTCGCCGCCGTTCCAGTCGTAGACGTAGGCCGCCCGACCGCAGGCCATCGCCTCGAGGATCGAGCGGCCGTAGCCGACGACGATGTCGGCTTCGACGAGCGCCGTGCGAGGATCGGTCGTCTGGCCCTGCGCTCCCCCGACCCGGGTCAGCTCCAGGTCCAGCGCCTCGCAGGCCTGCTCGAGCAGGCGCAGGCGGTCGTTGATCGGCGTGTTGCTGAGCAGCAGCACCCGCCGCGGCGTCTCGGGCAGGGCAACGCGCGAGGTGAAGCGCTCCGTGTCGATCGGCTGCGTCATCCGCACCACCTCGACCTCGGTGGCGAAGCTGCGCATCCTTGCCGCGACGCGATCGTTCAGCGCCACCACCTTGCCGACGATCCCGGGCAGCTGGGGCGGCGCCTGCAGGTCGAAGCTCTCGCTGTGGGCGACGAAGACCTGGGGCACCCGCGGGTAGCGCTCGGCGAGCAGAAGCGAGACCGCCGCGTCCTGCGCCAGCACCGCGTCCGGGTCCTCCGGGAGCTCCGAGTCGGAGACCACGCCGATCCCTCGCTCATTGGCGACCTCCACCCCCCTGCCGGGCTCGGCGGCGTAGACGGCCACCTCGTGGCCGAGGCGGTCCAGTTGCTCGGCCACCGTCAGCAGATAGGACTCGCTCCCACCGAGACCCAGGTGGTTGGTGGCGAGGAGCAGGCGCACGGCTCAGGCGGTCACGGTCGCGGCCGGCCGCCGGTGATGCGCACGAAGGCGTGCCAGGACGGCTTGGCGCGGAACTTCGGCCCGGCCCGGAAGAAACCCACCGAGTCGCAGAAGGTGCACGAATCGGGCAGGTCCTTCCACGAGAACCAGTAGGCGCTCTTCAGGTTGAGCCGCCGCGCGTTCTCGATCAGGTAGCTGTAGGAGGCCTTCAGCTGCTTCACCTGCCCGCGGATCCCCTGCTCGAAGGCGACCTCCTCGAAGTTGTTCTCGGAGCCCCAGCCGAGCTCGGTCAGGTAGAGCGCCGGGCGATCGCGGTTTTCCCGCGCCACCTCCGTGAATTCCTCGATCATCCGTTCCAGGTCTTCGCTGTCGATCGCGTACGGGTGCAGGTCGATGCCCTCGAAGCGGCTCTTGAAGCCGGGGATGTCGTAGAGCCGCTGCAGGTAGGTGGTGGCGGGCATGCCCTTCCTGCCTCTCGCCGTCGGCTCGGCGAAGAGGCCGGCGAGGACGACTTTAGCCTTCGGGTCGACCGACTTGATCGCCTTGCTGGAGATCGTCACCAGCTTGCCGTAGGCGCGGGGGTTGACCGGGTAGGCGAAGTAGAAGAAGTTCGACTCGTTCCAGATCTGCCACTCGCGGATCGGGATCGGGTCGGCGATCGCCGGTTCGTAGTTGACCCCGACCCCGCCCGCCTGATCCCAGAACTCGCCGCCGGGGCCGTAGCGGGCGACGGCGGCGCGCAGGAAGGCGGCCCAGCCCTTGCGCTGCTTGGCGCTGGCGACCGGCAGCGTCGTTTCCTTGCGGACGGCCCAGCGGGGGGGCGAGGTGATCGAGGGCAGGACGCGGAGCCCGGCGCGGGTGGCGGCTTCGACGGCGATGTCGAACCCGCCCCATTCGTAGGGGCCGTTCCGTTTCGGCTGCACTCCCGCCCAGGGCAGGGTGAGGCGGATGCTTTCGACCCCGCCGGCTTTCATGTAGGCGAAGTCTTCGGGCCCCAGCGGCGTCTGCGGGACGATGCCGAAGAACCAGCGCGGCGGTTTCGGGGTGGGCTTGGCGCTGCCCGGCTGGCTGCCGATGACGAGGGCGAGCAGCAGGCAGGCGAGGAGCGGGAGGGCGAGGAGGCGTCTTTTCATCGAGTCGGGAAAGGTAGCTGTCGGGTCGGCTCAGTAGGTCCCGCCGAGCTTACGGTGGTCCCAGGTCGCCATCCGCAGCACCGGGAAGCTGATCGCGACCCGCTTCGGCGCCTGCGCTTCCAGCGCCGCCTTGGCATCGCCCTCGACCGAGGAGATCCCATGTGCGTAGCGAACGGTGAGCTCTTCCGCGAACCCGAGCACGGTCTCGAAGTCGCGGTGGATCACCGCTTCGGACTCGATCATCGCCCCCCGCAGCTCGCTGTACTCGCGCCCGGTCTCGACCAGGACGGTCGCCCGGGGGTCGCGTTCGAGGTTGCGGACCTTCTGGGACTTCGCGTAGGTCCAGATCCAGACGACGCCGTCGCGAGGCACGAACCAGAGCGGCATCGAGTGGGGCCAGCCGCGCGGGCCGAGGCTGGAGACGACGGCGACCCGCTCCTCGTCGAGAAGCTCGCGGACCTCGGCGTCGTCGAGCTTGATCTGGCCGCGCCGGCTCACCCCGCCCACTCTAGGGGGTGTCTGAGCAGACGGGTCCATTCCACCCCTTCTCCTCAGACACCCCCTCGTGAGACCATCCGGGGCGTGAAGATCGCGGTCCTCCTCTACGACGGGTTCACCGCCCTCGACGCGATCGGGCCTTACGAGGTGCTGCGCTCGGTGCCCGGCTGGGAGGTGGAGTTCGTCGCCCGGCAGCGCGGCGAGGTGAGGACCGACAGCGGCGCCCTCGGCGTGACGGCCGACCGCTCCCTCGACGAGGTAACCGATCCCGACATCGTCCTCGTCCCCGGCGGGGAGGGAAACCGGCCGCTGATGGAGGATGAGGAGATCCTCGGCTGGCTGCGGCGGGTCGACGCGGGGACGAAGTGGACGACCTCGGTCTGCACCGGCTCCCTGCTGCTGGCCGCCGCGGGGCTGCTGGAGGGCCGCCGCGCGACCGGGCACTGGGCCTTCCTCGAGCCGCTCCGCGAGCACGGCGCCGAGCCGGCCAGCGGCCGCTACGTCGAGGACGGCAAGGTGATCACCGCGGCCGGCGTCTCAGCCGGGATCGACATGGCCCTGTACCTGGTCGGCCGCGAGGTCGCACCGGAGGTCGCCGAAGCCGTGCAGCTCGGTATCGAGTACGACCCCAGCCCGCCCTACGACGCCGGCTCACCCGAGAAGGCGCCGGCGCCGATCGTCGAGCTGGTCGCCCGGATCAGCCGCGACGGGCAATCCTGACGAAGGCGTGCCAGGCCGGCTTCGGCCGGAACTTGCCGCCGCGGCGGAAGAGCCCCGAGGAGTCGCAGAAGTTGCAGGACCCGGCGACGTCTTTCCAGGTGAACCAGTGGACCTGGCGCAGCCGCAGCCGCCCCCTGTTGCCGAGCAGGTAGCGGTAGGCGGCGCGCAGTTCGCGCACCTGGCCGCGGATGCCGACCTCGAAGGCGACCCGGCGCGGGTTGTACTGCGATCCCCACCCCATCTCGGTGATGAAGAGGTTGGCGCGGCGGTCGCGGTTGCGCACCACCGTCCGCCTCACCGCCTCGACCAGGCGGCGCAGCTCGGCGACGTCGGCCGCGTAGGGGTGCAGCGCCACCGCATCGAAGTTCGCCTTCACCCCGCGCACGCGGTAGAGCCGGTGGAGGAACTGCGTGGCGTCCATCGCGTGGGGCGGGTTCTGCTTGGGGTTCCCGAAGAGGCCGCCGAGGACGATTTCGCCGCGGGGGTCGGCCTGCCGGACGGCGCGGCGGGTGACCGCGAGTAACCGCGCGTAGCGGCCCGGAGAGACCGGCCGGGTGAAGTAGAAGAAGTTCTGCTCATTCCAGATCTGCCAGGCGCGGATCGGCGTCCGCGGCAGCGGTTCGGCCGTGCCCGGCGCATGTTCGTTCCAGAAGGTCCCGAACCGGCCGTAGCGGGCGACGGCGGCTGCCACGAATTCGCCCCAGGCGCGGCGCTGGCCGGCGTTCTGGACCGGCATCCGCCGCCAGCTCCCCGTCGCCCAGCTCGGCGGCGAGCCGACCACCGGCAGGATCTCCAGCCGGTTCCTCGCCGCCGCGGACACGGCGGCGTCGGTCGAGGCCCAGTCATAGCCGCTGCGGGGCGAGCGCTGGATCGCCGCCCAGGAGAACTGGAGGCGGATCGTCTCCACCCCGCCGGCGCTCATCCGCGCCATGTCCTCGGCCCCGAGCGGGGTCTGGGGAACCATCCCGAAGAAGCCGCGGGGAGCGCCCTGCGCGGCCGCGGGGGCGAGAAGCGAGATCAGGGTCAGCAGCAGAAGAACGGATTTCTTGGCGTATCGCATCTCTCCACAACCCACGGACGGCGCCTAAGTCTCGCCCACCCAGACGCTTTCGAAGCTGAGCCTGGTGTGCTGGACGATCCGATCGTAGTCACGGTCGCAGTGGACGATCCCGCCGCCGATCTTGTGGGCGCAGGCAGCGATGACGAGATCCGTGGGGGGAAGGCGATGGTGGCCGATCTGCGCCAGTTCGCGCTGCGTCTCCAGCGCCACCCGCTCGACCTCCTCGTCGACCTGCACGCGGGGCAGCTGCTCGAGGCGGACCATCATCTCCTGGCGGTCGGCAGCCGACCGCGCGGAGTAGCCGGCCTCCAGCAGGAAGGGCAGGCAGGTCCCCAGCCGTCGCTCCTCCATCCACCTGGCCACCTGCTCGGCCCGCTCGCCGGGAAGCCTGCCGGCGAGCAGACGGGACCAGGCCGAGTTGTCGAGCAGCAGCACCCGGCGTGCCCTAGTCGTCGGCCAGGCGGAGGCGCTTGACCTCCTCGGCCGCAGCGAGGTCCACGGCGGGGCCGTTGCCGGTGCGAATCCACTCGGCGATCTCGAGGCGTGCCTTGCGGGCCGGCTCACTCGCCGCCCTCAGCTCTCGAACCTTGTCCTTGGCGCCACGGATAACCAAGTCCGGGAACTCGACTTTCTCTCCCCCCTGGGCACGCCGCAGCTCGTCGAGCGCCTTCTTCACGGGCGGAGTCTCGGTGATCATGTGGCGAGGTCGGGTGGTCGGCATGGCGCTAGTGTAGCACCGTGCAACACCGGCCTCCCTTCCTTCTCAGGCCGAGGGCACCAGATCCAGCTCCGACCACGGGCCCTCGCCGCTCATCGGCTGGGTGCGCCCCTCCAGCCAGTCGGCCTGGAGGTCGTCGTAGTGGGGGCTGGCGGGGTGGCCGGACTGGCCGGTGAACATCTGCCAGCGCGAGGCGTCGGGGTTGGCCGGGTCGGCGATCATCCGCCAGCTCGGGGCCCAGACCGCGTTGTAGGGGTCGTTGGGGTCGTAGGCGATCTGGCTGACCGTCTCCTGGGCGCCGCCGGCGCGGAGGCGGCGGTTGAGCAGGCGGTCGAAGAGCGGGTTGGCGTCGCCGAGAGCGTGCGGGAACTTCATCTCGTGGACGCGGCCCCAGCGCCAGGCGTCGGGGTCGGGGCCGAAGCGGTCGCCGAGGTCGTCGAGGGCGCCGGCCAGGGCTTCGAGGGCGAGCTCGTCCCAGGGGCGGCCGATCAGCTCCTCGTCGCCTTCCTCCCAGAGCGCCATCAGGTGCGAGTGCCAGCGCCAGGGCGAGGTGACGTGGGGGGTGAAGCCGTTGTCGGCGCGGTCGAGCCAGCGCTCGCAGAGGTCGCGGTCGCCGATCGCGCAGCGCGCGAACTCGCGGGCGAAGCGCAGCAGGAACGCCTGGTAGATCGTGCCGGCGATCGACTGGGGGTCGAGCCGCCCGTCCCAGCTGCGCAGCCGCTCGATCGCGCTGCGCTCGCGCTGGCCGCGCGGGTGCAGGCGGCTGAGCCGCGCCGCCGCCTCGATCCCGGGCAGCGAGAGGTTGTCGCTCTGGATCTCCTCGAAGCTCTCGAGGTCGTGCCGCTCGGTCTCCTCGAGCAGCTGCTCGATCCGCTTCGCCCGGTAGCCGTCGAGCCAGTCGCTGGTGATGTGGTGCGGGTACTCGTCGCCGACGATGCGGTTGTTGGCGGTGACGAGGTAGCCGCTCTCGGGATCGACGACCTCGGGCAGCTCCTCGTAGGGCACCGTCCCCTCCCACTCGAACTCACCGGTCCAGCCGGGCTTCGGCAGGTCGGGACAGCCGCCGCGCCGCCGCGGCAGGCGGCCGGTCAGCTTGTAGCCGATCGAGCCGTGCCGGTCGGCCCAGATCAGGTTCGAGGCGGGCGAGGTGTGGCCGGCCAGCTTCGCGACCAGGTCGGGGCCGGAGGCGACGTCGAGCAGCTCGAACATCCCCGCGAAGGCGGTCGATTCGGAGAGGGTCTGCCAGGCCAGCGCCAGCGGCTCCCCCTCGTCGGCGCCGAGCGCCTCGTTGACGATCGGCCCGTGGTGGGTGAGGCGGACGTCGAGGACGACGGGCTCCTCCCGCCCCTTGACGACGATCTCCTCGCGCACCGTCTCCAGCGGCCGCCACTCGCCTTCGAATTCGTAGCGCTCGCCCTCGACCCGCTCGACGAAGAGGTCCTGGGTGTCGGCCATGACGTTGGTGAAGGTCCAGCAGACGTCGTTGTTCTGGCCCATGTAGACGCCCGGCATCCCCGGCATCGAGGCGCCGCGCACGAAGCGGTCGCCGTGCCGCAGCCCGACCTCGTACCATATGCCCGGCATGCTCGGGGGCAGGTGGGGGTCGCCGGCGACCAGCGGCGAGCCGGTCGCCGAGCGGGCGCCGCTGACGGCCCAGTTGTTGGAGCCCGACGCCTCGGCGGCGAGGCCGATCGAGCGCCGCACCGCGTCGAGCTGCTCAACCAGCGGCATACCTTCGCCGCTCCAGGCTTCCTGGGACTGGGTGACGACCGGGTTGTCGGCGGGGTAGACCGGGTCGAGCCGCGCCGCCAGCTCCGGGCCCAGCTCCCGCGCCAGGTCTGCCCGCAGCAGCTCCTTCTCCCAGTTGGTCGAGAGGCCGAAGGCGAGCAGCTTGCCGAGGCTGAGGATGTCGACCGGCCGCCAGGGCTCGAAGCGCTGCCTCAGGATCTGCATCTCGAACGGCAGCGCGCGGGCGTCGCGGGCGGCGGCGTTGACCCCGGCGCAGAAGCGCTCCAGGCGCGCCCGCAGCTCGGGGTCCAGCTCCGCCTCCTCGCGTTCGGCGATCCGCCTGATCCCCAGCGTCCGCATCAGCCGGTCGACGGCCAGGCCCTCCTCCCCGGCCATCTCGGCGACCCGCCCTTCGACCACCCGCCGGTAGAAGTCCATCTGCCAGAGCCGGTCCTGCCCGTGGCAGTAGCCCTGGGCGAAGTGCAGGTCCTCCCGCTCCTCCGCCTCGATGTGGGGGACGCCCCAGCGGTCGCGCCGCACCCGCACCCCGGCGCGCAGCTCCGCCACCTCGATCTTCCCCTTCACCTGCGGCAGCGGCCGGCGCGCCAGCCGGTGCCAGAGGACGGCAGCAGCGGATGCGAGCAGGCCGAAGCCAACCCCTCCTACCAGCACACCATTCTTTGCCGCCTGCCGCATTCGGCCAGAGTACTGGCTATCCAGCCAGTCCGCTCGATTCAGCGACCGAGAACTTCGGCGGCGAAGTTGATCAGCTTGCTGGCACGCCTCATTACTTTTCGCACCTCTGGAACGCTCATCCGCAAGAAGCCGTACTGGGCTTTGTCCTTCAGGTTCAGCAGCTCTCGAAGATCTGCGGCAGCTCCTTTTCCCCCAGGGGTTATCTGAGCAAGAAGCATCTCCGCATCGCGATGATTGTCGGAGCGCGATCTTTCCTCCAGCGCCTTGCAGCATGCAGCGTCTGAAGCGGCGATCCCGGCGAGCACCGCGAGAGCCGCTGCCGAACTGGCATATACCGGGGAAGCGTCGCGGTCTTTCTCGTCAACCACCAGTTCCGCAACCTCCAAAAACTCCCTGGCACGCTGCATTCGCTGCTTAGCCTGCTCGGCTCCACAACTTCGAGTCCGACTCGGCTTCCCCACCTCAGGTCCTCCGTAACAAGTTCGGGAGCGGGGTGCCGGCGATTCCAATCGCATCGGACCGGAGGCTGTCCAGGATCGCCGGTTGATCGCGACGGAGGCGGCTGAGTTCCTTCTCGCCCACCTCAGCTATCCCGGCGTGGTTCCCCGTCATCTTGAAGATTTCGTCGGCGAAAGCATCCACCTGCGCCCGCCATTTCTCGTCGTCTTCGTCCACGCCCCCAGGGCGCACCAGGAAAATGTCGACGTCGCTGTCGATGTCTCCTTCGCCTCGTGCGGTCGATCCGAAAACCGAGACGTGAACCGGTGGGATGAGCCAGAACAGAACGGATTGACGTAGGCCGCTGAAGAGCAGGGAGCGAAGATTCGCCAATTCGGCGATCGGCCTTGCAGCCAGATGCTCTCGGTTGAGTTCATAGACGCGCGCCCTTCCCGCCTCTCTTTGCAGAACGAGCCCATGGATTACAAGGCGGTTCAACACCTGCTGCGTGGCCCCTTGCGAACGTTCGGCCAGCCTGGCGAGCTCGCGTCCGGTTCGCGGCTTGGTGGATTCGGCCAGCACCGCCAGCACGGCGCTGTCAACCGTGGGGAACAGCGCTTGGAATGGACGACCTAGATCCATGGCCAAACTATGACTGGAAATCAGTTCATATGCGGGAAATTCCATTCATATGAATGGAATTTCATTCAACAAGGTCCCCCGGCAGGCGCCCCTCGCCCTCGAGCTTTTCGAGGTGGGCCTCCATCGCCATCGCCGCCATCGGCAGCAGCTCGATCGGGATGTCGTCCCAGACGGCGGCGAGGAGCTGGGCGCGGGAGCGCTCTCCCTCCTCGAGGGCGGCGAGCAGGCGGCGCTCGCGCATCTGGCGGTGCTCGACGTACTCGGCAAGCTTGGCGGGGGGATCGGTGACCCAGGGGCCGTGGCCGGGGGCGATCAGCTCGATCTCCTCGGCCTGCAGCAGCGCCAGCGACTCCATGAAGGCGGCGAGGGAGTTGCCGCCGGGCGGGACTATCGTCGAGCCGATGCCGAGGACGAGGTCGCCGCTGAAGCAGACGCCGTCGTCGCTGAGGAAGCAGACGTGGTCCTCGGCATGGCCGGGAGTGGCGAGGGTGCGGAGGCCGCCGTGCACGGCTCCCCCCTCCGGCAGCACCACCTCGGCCCCGAGCTGGTCGGCGCCGGCGGTGTGGTCGCCGTGGGAGTGGGTGAGCAGAACGAGGCCGATGCCGCCGCGCTCCTCGGCCGCGAAGCGGATCGCGTCGAGGTGCCCGGGGTCCTCGGAGCCGGGGTCGATGACGAGGCAGGGACCCGAGCCGTAGAGGTAGGTGTTGGTCCCTTCCAGCGTCATCGGCCCCGGGTTCGGGGCGACGATCTTCAGGACCTCAGGGTGACTGGGTGCTTTCAACATCAGCGCTCGCTGAATTTTGCCCCCTATTGGGGGTCGAATTCAGCGAGCGCTGAATTCGTCCTAGGACGACTCGACTTCCTTGGCGATCGCCTCGCGGGCGTCGGTGGGCTCGAGGACGACCAGGTCCCCGGCGCCGCGGAGGATCTCCCGGACGAGCCAGGGCTTGCCGGCGTAGGGAAGCTCGACGACGACGGCGCCGTCGGCGAGCTCCTCGACCACGGTCCGCTCCTCGCGCAGCCAGCGCGCCCGCTCCGGCGAGACCCAGACCCGCGCGACCTCGGCGGTCGGCACCTCGCCGTGGGTCATCCAGCCCTCGACCCCGGCGAACTCCTCGACTTCGGGGCGGGGCTCGAACTTCTCCTCCGAGAGGCGCGCCTCTTTGACGCGGTCGAGCTTGAAGTGGCGGACCCCCTCTTTGGTGAGGTCGTAGCACTCGACGTACCAGCCCTCTTTGCCGTTCTCGAGGCGGTAGGGCTCGACGCGCCGCTCGGTGAACTGGTCCTCGTTCTCCTTGTAGTAGCTGAGCTCGAGCACGCGGCTCTCGGCGATCGCCTGGTTGACGAGCCGGGCGATCTCGGCGTCGCCGCCGCCCGCCGGGGCGATCTCCAGGCCCTCCTCGGAGGGATCGTGGCCGAGCGCCTTGACGATTTTCTGGCGGGCGGTCTGGAGATCCGACTGCGGCAGGTGGTCGCCGAAGAGGTCGATCGCCGCGACCAGCGCCTTCGCCTCCAGCGGCAGCAGCCGGGCCGGCCGCGCGAAGTTGTCGCCGTAGGGCTGCGAGTCGACCTCGATCTCGTCGCCGAGGATTTCCGCGTAGAGGACGTAGGTGCCGCCGCCGAAGTTGACGACGTTGAGCAGCTCGACGTCCTCGCGCAGCTCGTCTTCGGTCAGCTCCAGCCGCTCTTGCAGGTCGGCCACCTGGAGGCGCTCGCCCTTTTTCGCCGCTTCGATCAGCAGGCCGGCGAGGGTGACCAGCCGGGCGAAGCGCTCGGGGCGGATCGCCGCCTCGCCGCGGCCGTTGGAGCGGCTGCGCTTCGGCTGCTCCTCGAGCGGGCGGTCGACGACGTCGGCCGGCCGGAACCCGTTGACGTGGCGCTCGAGCAGCAGCTCGCGCCGCTTCTCGGCCTCCTCGCGGAGGTCGTCGGGCGCCAGCACCTGCGCGTTCTGGCGCCAGCGCAGCACCCAGGCGATGAGCTCGCGCTCGGAGGCGTAGTCGGTTTCGAAGACGCGGCCCTTGCCGGGGGCGCCGTCGGACTTCTTGGCGCTGCGCAGCTCGCCGTAGGAGCTGTAGTCGCGCTCGATCAGCCAGGCGATCCGCTCGCGGACGAAGATCTTGGCGGTGCCCCGGGTCTCGCCCAGCTGCCAGTCGGCGCGGCTGCCGTAGTCGCGGCGGTCGAAGTCCTCCGGAGGGGAGAAGTCGTGCTCGGCCTTGGAGGCGTAGCCGACCTTGCCCTGGATCCGCGAGAGCCGGAAGACCCGCACCGCGTCGCGCTCGTGCGAGTGGCCGATCAGGTAGAACTGCCCGCCGCGGAAGACGAGGTGGTAGGGGTCGACCTTGCGCTTTTCGGTCTCGCCCCGTTCCATCGTGTAGTAGGTGAACTCGATCGTCTTGCGGCGGCTGATCGCGGTCTCGATCTTGGAGAGGCGCTGGGAGAGATCGCGGCCGCCGGCGGAGGCGGTCATCGCCATCTCGACCGGGGCGCGCTCGCCCTCGGCGAGCGGGTTCGGGTGTCCCCAGGCGACCTGCTGCAGCGCCAGCCGCAGCGGCTCGGCGTAGGCGAAGCCGCCGTCGGTGAGCAGCATCAGCGCCGTCGAGAGCGCCGCCAGCTCGTCGTCGGAGAACTCGATCGGGTCGAGGTAGAAGTTCTCCGGCGGCAGCGAGTAGAGCTCGGCCTCGAAGAAGCCCTCGCCCGGCTTCTCGACCCCGAGCTGGATGCCGAGGCTCTCCAGCTCCGCCCGGTCGGCGTAAAAACGGCGCGCGAAAGCGTCGTCGTTCATGTCGCTGTAGCCCTCGACCTCGCGCTTGATCTCAAGGGCCGAGACCGGCCTCCCCTGAGCCATCAAGAACGAGATCAGCGAGAGCTGGCGGATCAGCTTCTCGGTGTCCTTCGCCACTGGTCGGCAGGATAGTCTGCGCGCAGCGCATGGACATCCTCCGAAACCTCTTCGGCAACGTAACCGCGGGCATTATCCGGCTTTTGGTGACCGTCGGAATCCTCGCGGCGGTCTATTTCTTCGTCGTCAAGCCGGCTTTGGACACGACCGAAAACATCAGCCGGGAAACGAACCAGAGCATTCAGAAGTCGTTCCAGAACAGCGGCGCGAGCGACATCAGCGGCACGATCGAAGACGTCAACCGCCAGGTTCAGCGCGAAATCAAGAAGTCGCTCCGGGCCTCGAAGCAGCAGGGCGACACCGACAAGCTGATCCGCTGCATCCAGCGGGTGCGGCCCGACGTCAACAAGATCCAGCGCTGCACCGAACGCTTCGGGTAGGGCCTCATCATTGCGGCCATGATCCGGACGTAGCTCCGAGTCTCGTCAGGCGGCGCGCTGGGCGAAGAAGGCGGAGCCTGACAGAGCCCGGTCGAAGCCTGACCAGGCCTCGCCGGCCGGGAGCTGCCTCTCGATCCGGTCGAAGCTGCCGAGGCGGCCGCCGAGGTTGTCGATCATGTGGACGAGGACGGCCTCGCGGGTGGCGGGCACCACGGGCGAGCCGTGCTCGAGCGAGCCGTGATGGCTGAGGATGATGTGCAGGACGCACTGGGCGAGCGAGGGGTCGAAGCCCGGCAGGTCCTCGATCGCCCGGCGCACGGTGTAGTAGCCGAGTGGGATCTCACCCTGGAGGCGGCCGGCGTCGGTGAGGTCGATCGCCAGCGGGTCGTCGTTGTAGGCGACGCACTTGCCGATGTCGTGCAGGAGCGCGCCGGTGACCGCCACCTCGCGGTCGATGCCGGGGAAGAAGTTGGCCGCGGCGGAGACCGCCTGGGCGACCGAGAGCGTGTGCTCGAGCAGCCCGTGGCGGTAGGCCTGGTGGTAGGTCTTCGCCGCCGGCGCGACCTTGAAGCGCTGCCAGGTCTCCGAGCCCTCGCCGAAGAAGAGGTCGAGCAGCTCGCGCAGATCCGGGTTCTGGACGGTCGCCAGCAGTTCGCGCAGCTCGCCCTCGAGCTGCTCCAGCGAGACGTCCGACTCGGCGGCCAGGTCCTCGGCCGCGTACTCGTGCGGCTCGGCCTCGCGCAGCTCGCTGATCTTGATCTTCGCCCCCCAGCGCTCGCTGATCTCGAAGACGCCGCTGACGAAAACGGGGGAGCCGGTGCAGCAGAGGGCGTAGAAGGCCTCCGCCTCCTCCCAGCAGACCGCCTCGGCGGTCCCGGTCGCGTCGCCGACCGAGAGCCGCAGCCATGGGTCGCCGTTGCGCTTGCGCCGCAGCTCCCGCTCGCGGACCGCGTAGACGCCGCCGACGCGCTGGCCGTCCTCGAGCTCGGCCAGCGGGACGCGCGCAACCGGCTCCGACACCGACGCTTCGGCCGCCACGGAGTCGGGCGAAACGAGGGTCTCGATCTGCGTCTGCTCGGCCATCGTCCGCTCAAGGTAGAGACGGCGGCGGACGTGCCGCTTAGGGCTAAAAGGCGATCAGGCTGGCCAGCCCTACGAAGCAGGTAACGGTGACGGTGGTCAACGCTATGAACCCCTGGAACAACATCCGACGGAGGTCCCGGATATCGGCATCGACGCGCTGGAATCCCTCGGAGACCCGCTGGTTCAGGTCATCGAGTCGCTCGTCGGTCCAGCTCTCTCTCGCCATCGCCTCCATGAGGGTATC